>JBBSVF010000415.1:0-2434 GCA_038233745.1 Gemmatimonadales bacterium | reverse complement strand
CAATGCCCGCTCGTCTTTATCAGTTCCCTTCCTTGAGAATACCTGAGCAGAAATAACTGTGCCTTCTACTCCGGGTGGAAGTCTGAGACTTGTATCACGAACTTCACCAGCTTTTTCACCAAAAATTGCACGCAGAAGTTTCTCTTCCGGCTGGCCGATGGAGAGGCCATCGAAACGGTGGCGATTCCCGATGGCAATCGCCTGACCCTCTGCATTTCGTCGCAGGCGGGGTGCGCCCTTCAGTGCGCATTCTGTGCGACCGGGGCGATGGGGTTCATGCGCAATCTTTCAGTGCACGAGATCGCCGGCCAGGTGCGGGAGATGCGGCTGATCGATGAACCGCTGCAAGTGACAAACGTCGTCTTCATGGGACTGGGAGAGCCACTCATGAACTGGAAGGCGGTGGCACCCGCGCTCACCCTGCTGAACGATCCAGCGGCGCTGGGGATCGGGGCGCGGCATATCACCATCTCCACCGTGGGCGTCCTTCCCGGGATCGTTGCGCTCGGCGAGCGGCGAGAGCAGTTCCGTCTGGCGATCTCGATCCACGCGCCCACGGATGCGCTCCGGCGCGATCTCATGCCCATCAACACCAAGTATCCACTGGCGGATGTGATCGAGGCTGCAAAGGTGTTCGACCGACGCGTGACCTTCGAGTACGTGATGCTCGGCGGGGTGAATGATCAACCGGAGCATGCGGCGCAGCTTGCGGACCTGGCGCGCGAGTGCAAGGCATTCGTGAATCTCATTCCCCTTCACCCTGGTGGCGCACAGGGCTTTGCTCCCACCGCAGGGAACGGCATTTTCCGCTTCGCGAAGCTGGTGCGCGATCGCGGCATCGAGGTGGCCATTCGCAAGAGTCGCGGGATGGATATCGCCGCGGCGTGCGGACAGCTACGGGTCGAGCGGCTCGGCCGGGGGGCGCCAGGAGGCCCCGAGCAGCACGGTGATGTCCAGGTAGCGTGAGCTGTCGGGGCGGGATTCGCTTCGTGCCGCCGGCCCCAGGACCTGCGCCGCCGTAGCCGCCCAGTCAGGATGACGCGATCGATCGAGCACCACTGTGGAGTCCCGTGGTTCGTTCGACAGCGTTCCCATTTCCACCACGTCGAATCCACGATCGCGGAGCAGATGTGTGGCGCGGCGCGCCAGGCCACGTGTCCCCGTGGTATTGAGGACCTGCACGCGGATGCGTACGCCGGCCGGAGCGCGAGGCACGTCGGACAGCGCTGGGGCAAGGCCGGAGAAGCCCGGGATGGAACTGCGCGCCTTGATGGCCCACGCGCCCCCCGCCAGGATCATGAACAGCAGCGCCACGATCCCCAGCACGCGCGACCGCTTCACCGCACCTCGTTCCAGAGCGCGATGGTCTGGGGAAAGAGATGCATGCCCTCGCGAAGCGACCACTCGAGCCGCGCGCGGATCACCTGGCGAAAGGTGCCGTCGAAATCAGTGGGGACCTGGCAGGCCAGCCATGAACGATCAGCGCGCGAGAACTTTCGGCCGGGCTCCAGGTAGTCGGCCATGTAGAGCGCGCGGCCGAGCTGGTGCCAGCCGGTGGAGCCCACTGTGTGATGACGAATGGCTGCGAGCAGCTCTTCGCGCGTCTCGCCGTCGCGCGCGAGTCGTGCCGCCGCGGCAGGGCCGTGCAGCATCTCGAGAGTGTAATCCGCTGGAGTGCCGGCGAGGTCGCGGAGTGTCTCCTCGTCCGCGTCGCGGAGCGCATCGTGCCAGCGGCCGGCATCGTGCCATGCCTGCCGCGACGCGGTGTCGAGCTGCATGGCCTGCGCCCATGAATCCATCAGCGCCGTCACGCGGCTGATATGTTCGCGCCGTCGGTCGCTCACCACCGCCCACGCTGGCAACACCGGCATCCGTGTCATGCGACGTGCTGCAGCTCGTGCAGCTCTCGCATCCAGAATCCGCGGGAGGGCACTCCGGGATGCGGCAGGCAAAGCGCCGGCGTGTTGATCACGAGAGCGCCGTATTCCACCAGATCCAGATCGATCACTCGCGGACCCCACCGCACACGCCGCACTCGACCCATGCGATCCTCGATCCGGTGGAGTACCGCGAGCAACGCATGTGGTGAGAGCGTGGTGCGCACCGCCACCATCTGGTTCAGGTACGCTCCCTGTGCGCTCGTCCCGATGGGCGCAGTCTCTTCCACCCTGGTCACCGCCAGCAGGCGCAGGGCGCTCTCGCACGTCAGCAGCGCCCGCGCGCCGGCCAGGGCGGCGCGGCGATCGCCGAGATTCGATCCCAGTGCAATCAGCGCGCGCTCAGTCACGAGTGCGCTCCAGCGTGACCATCGCGTACCGCAGTGGACCCGGCAGCGCGACTCCAGGTTTCTGGACCCGCACTCGCGCCATTCGGACGTGATCCACCGCGAGCACCCCATTCAGGATAGTGCCCCCGATGTCTTCCAGCAGCCGAT
>JBBSVF010000414.1:0-2440 GCA_038233745.1 Gemmatimonadales bacterium | reverse complement strand
GCACTCGACCAGATCCGGCGCCTGGCGGCGGAAATCCGCAGCGCCGCCGTGCGCACGGAAGAACAGATCCTCCAGGCGAGCGATCGCGTGACGGCGGGCGAATCGGTCATTCGCGCCTCTGCGGAAGCGCTCACGCAGATCGACCGTGAAATCACCGGCGCGCGCGATGCCGTCGATCGGATCGTGGACGCCGCCGATTCGCAGCGCGCGGAGGCGGAGGCGCTCGCGCACGAGATCGAAGCCCTCGCCGCCAGCGCCGAGATGAACGCAGCCACCGCGCAGGAAGTAAGCGCCGTGGTGCAGGAACAGACCGCCGCCATGTCCAGCGTCTCCACATCCGGCCAGCATCTCGCTCAGGTCGCCGAGCGATTGAAGTCGCTCCTGGCTCGGTTCGAGATCTGAGGCGCGTGTCGTGACTGAGCCGCTCGCCCTGCTACCTCTCGCCATGGCCGCGGGGGGTGGCCGAGTCGACGGGATGGAGGCGCAGCAGCTGGTGGCCGCGGGCCTCACGCTGCTCCAGCGAAGTGCCCCTCTCGTACGCGCCCTCTCCGGCCGTCGGTCCGCCATTCTGATTCCCACTGCGCCGGCCTTCATCACGGCGCTGGCCGCCAGCGATGGCCGAGGCGCCGTCCTGGTGAATCCGCTCGCCGCACCTCGGGAGATCGCCTTCCAGTGCGACACCGCCAACGTGGGTGCGATCTTCACGACGTCCGCCCTCGCCCCCCGCTGCCCAGACACCATCACGCGCGTGCTGCTCGATGACGCCCCCCGCACCGCTCGCGTGCTCCATGGCGACCGGGCGATGGACGTCGACCTGGGGACGCATCATGGACTGCTTATCGAAGGTGAGCGCGACGTCGCCGGCCGCGATGAAGAAGCAGTGATCGTCTTCACCTCCGCGATGCGCGGAACGCCACTGGGCGCTGTACTCACTCACCGCAATCTCCTCGCGAACGCGCGGTCCACCATTGCCGCCATGGCAATCGATGCCGACTCGCATGTGCTCGCCCTGTTGCCGTACGCTCATCTGTTCGGGCTCACGGTTACCGCATCCGCCCCACTCCTGGCCGGCGCCCGCGTGACCACCATGGCGCGCTTCCATCCCGTGACCGCCGCCGAGTTGCTGGCGGAAGACGTCACCACACTGGTGGCTGTCCCGGCGGTGTTCCATGCGCTGCTGTCAGGGATTGCGCGACGCGGCATCGACCTGCGTCAGGGCCGGCTTCGGCTGGCCGTCTGTGGGGGGGCAGTCCTCCCGCGCGAGCTGCAGGATCGATGGGCCGACGTCACAGGCATCGAGCTGCGCGAGGGGTACGGGCTTACGGAAGCAGCGCCGGTCTGCCTCTTCAACCGCGTGGACCGGCCCAACGTGCGCGGGACGCTCGGTCTTCCCTATCCCGATGTCGACGTCGACATCTTCTCGCCCCCTCCCCACGGAACGCCGCTCTCGTGGCCCGCGGCACTCGCCGCCGGAGAAGTGGGCGAGATCTGCGTTCGGGGGCAGAATGTGTTTCCGCGCTACCTGGGGGACGACGCTGCGGGACTGGCGCACGGCGAGGGCTGGGTGGGCACCGGCGACGCGGGACATCGCAACGCGGACGGTACCATCACCTTTCGCGGCGTGATCAAGCCGATGTTCACCCGCAACGGCTTCAACGTGTATCCGCGCGAACTTGAGCGGGTGATCGGTGAGCTGCCCGGCGTGCGCGCGGTGACCGTGGAAGCCGTGCCTGATCCCGCGCGAGAGAACGGCATCCGGGCCACGGTGAGCGGCGCCGTGACGGAAGCCGAGGTGCGGGCGTGGTGCGAACCGAGACTCAGCCTCTACAAACAGCCAACCGAGATCGTGATCGCTTCGTAGCTGTAAATGATCAGGAGGTTGTTCACAGGTCGTAGTGGTTGCAAGCTGAGGTTGTCCAGACACACAACCGACAATCACCAGAGGACCTGTGAACACTCACAAGAATACGATTGACCTATGCGCGGCGAGTGGAACTCGTGCGGCAGGCGGCACGGCCTGGATCGAATGACTCTGCACTGGGGCGGGAGTTCGGCGTCAGCCGGCAGACGATTCGCAAGTGGGTGCGGCGTGCGGCGGCGGAGGGGCCGGCGGGACTCCAGGACCGGTCCAGTCGCCCCCGGCAGCCCCCGACGCGCGTGCCACGAGCGCACCGGCGGCGCATCGAAAAGCGGCGGCGCCAGCGGCACAGTTCCCTGCGGATCGCCCGTGAGCTGACGCTCCCCGTCGCGACGGTCGTCCGCGAGCAGCGGCGGCTGGGCCTGCATCGCCTCAGGCGCCTCGACCCGCCGCAGCCGGTCCAGCGCTACGAATGGGCGGCCCCGGGCGACTTGCTGCACCTGCACATCAAGAAGCTGGGCAAGATCGGTCAGGTGGGGCACCGGATCCATGGCGACCGACGGCGGCACAGCCGGGGTATCG
>JBBSVF010000413.1:0-2447 GCA_038233745.1 Gemmatimonadales bacterium | reverse complement strand
GCAGGAGCGCGTGATCGCTCGATCGGAAGCTGCGTGGTTTTCGTCACGGCGCCAATATGTGATGTGGGTGCGCGGGGGGAAAGGCGCGGGAGGCGCTATTTCTTCGATGGCACGGACAGGGTGCGGATCTCCAGTCGGTGGATGAGCACCGACGGCGGTGTCATGGCCAGGGAGACCACCGCGGCGGCCACGTCGTCCGGTTGCAGCTTCCAGTCGTCCTTCGCACCTGGCTCGTTGCCGTTGAACTCCGACGCCACCGAACCGGGCATCACGACGCTTACCTTGATCCCCTGGCCGCGCAGCTCCAGCATGAGCGACTCGCTCCAGGCGGTGACGAATGCCTTGGTGCCCGCATAGCACGCGCCGCCCACGAAGGCACTGCGGCTGGCAATCGAACCGATGGTGCAGATGTGCCCCGATCCGCGCCGCGACATCGCAGGCACCAGCGCCCGTGTCACATGGAACAGCGCGTTCACATTCACATCGATCATGCGCTGCCAGTCTTCGGTGGCGAGCTGCATCATCGGGGTGATGACGCCGATGCCGGCATTGTTCACCAGCAGGTCGACGTCGAGATCAGCGAGTGCTGGCGCAATGGCCGCAGCGTCCGCGAGGTCGAGTGGAATGATGCGGCACGCACGTCCGATCTGCTGCACCTCGACAGCAAGCGTAGCGAGGTCACCGGCATCGCGCGCGACAGCCACGATGTCGAATCCGGCATGCGCGAGTGCGACCGAGACTGCGCGCCCGATGCCGCGTGAAGCGCCGGTGATGAGTGCGGTGGCCATCAGCGCGCCACGCGGACGATGGCGCCGTAGATCAGCCGGGTGCCGAATTCCAGGCTGGCGAGTGGTACTCGTTCGTCGTTGCCGTGCATGCGATCCTCATCGTCCTGATTCATCGGGAAGGGGAGCAATCCGAACGCCTGCATTCCCCATGTGCGAAGTCGGGCGCTGTCGGTGGCCCCCGTGCTCAGATAGGGCACCACCGCAAGCGAGGGCTGGAGCGCCTGCGCACTCTCGCGGATGGCCGTGAACATCGGCGAGTGAAAGTCCGAGGCCGGCGAGTCCTCGCCGCGGTCGCTCACCGCAATCGTCACCAGCGAGTCGCCCACCACTGTTGCGAGCCGGCGCACCACGCTGTCGATGCTCTGGCCCGGCAGCGTGCGGACATTGAGTGTGGCCACCGCATCGGTGGGAATCACGTTCGTGCGGATGCCGCCACTCACGAGGGTGGCCGAGATGCCGGTGCGGAGCACGGCGTCGAAGACGGGGATGCGCGACAGGACCCGTGCTCCGCGCTGGATGCGGCGGGTGTCGGGAGACGCGACGTCTGCCATCGCCGCACGCTCCGCCCGATTTTCCCAGACGCGGCTGAGCTGTGTGAAGAACTCGCGCGTCGTAGGGGTGAGTTGAACGGCTTCGCGGTACGCGGAAATCTTCGCGAGCGCGCGGCCCAGGCGGAAAATCGCGTTCCCCTCGAGTGGAATGGACGCGTGCCCTCCCGGACCGTGGGCGGTGACCGTTACGGCATGCGGCACCTTCTCCGTGTTCTGGACGGCCACGTACAGCAACTTGCCGTTCACGATACGCGTGCGACCGCCCTCGTTCAGCGCAAACTCGGCGCGAATCAGTTCGGGATGATTGGCAATGAGCCATCCCATGCCGAAATCGCCACCGGCCTCCTCATCCGAGTTGGCCACGAAGATCACGTCGCGCGCGAGCTGCCCTCCGCGATCCAGGATGGTCCGCTTGAGCAGCAGCATGGTTTCCAGATTCGCCGACAGCATCCCCTTGTCGTCGATCGCGCCGCGCCCGTACACGTAGCCGTCCTTCACCTCCGCGGCGAAGGGATCCACGCTCCAGTGTTCCTTCTCCACACCCACCACGTCCATATGGCCCATCAGGAGCACCGGCTGCCGGGAGCCGTTGCCCTTGAGCCGCGCCACGAATGCCGCCCGCCCCGGGGCGGGCTCGAACAGGTGCGTCTCGATCCCCTCTGCCTTCAGCGTGGCGTCGAGGTACTTCGCCACCTGCATCTCGTTGCCCGGCGGATTCACCGTGTTCATGCGGATCATCGTCTGCAGATGTCCGAGCGTCTCGGTGCGGACGGCGTTCCAGTCCGGTTCCTGGGCGGCAAGGGGCGAGGCGAGTGTCATGAGGGCGAGCAGGATGATCGGTCGCATGAAAGGTCTGGAGGGATGTTCAATGCTACTGCGGCGCACCGGCTTCACGAAACTGCTGCCGGTGGCCTTCGGCGCCGATGCTGCTATCCTTCCTGCAGCAATCGCCATTCCGGCGAACCGCCATCAGGCAGCGCACTCGATCCACGCCAGGTACGCCATGAGTCACGTCCGCTTCATCGAGCACAAGGGTACGCGCGTGATCCTGCTGGACTTCGCCGGCATCAAGGACACCGAACAGGCACTCGCCGCGGTTGCGGAAGCT
>JBBSVF010000412.1:0-2460 GCA_038233745.1 Gemmatimonadales bacterium | reverse complement strand
GGGGTGGCCAAGGGGGCCGTCACGTCCGGGTATCCCATCGGTGGGACTGGCACGGCTGCCGCGGCGTCTGCATCCGTCGCGCAGGCGGCGGAGTGCTACCGGGTGGAGGCGGCAGGGGGATTGACTACGTCCATGGGCTCGCCGCTGCTGCCGGTGGTGATGTCGTTCCCGGCCGGACTCCGGGGTGGGAGCGCCGAAGGAGCGGCTTTGGACGCGCAGGGCAACGTCCGTGGGCCAGTGCGCATCAGCGATCAGCATGGCGACACCACTGCATTGACTGTGACGATCGGCGGACGCGTGGGATCGCTGACGCTGCTAGGGGCTGGGAACATCCTGGCAGGCCGGTTGACCACCCGTGCGACGGTATCGGACGGCGCCGCCAGCAAGGCGTCATCGCGCCAGGCGTCAGTCCCCGCCGCCGACCGGTCCACCACGGTGGAGCGAGTGACCGTCACGCGGACGAGCTGCCCTCGCTCCTAGACCGGGAATGGATGTTGCGCGAGGCGGTCGTTCGTCGCACGCGCTCGCGAACGGGATGAGCATCCGAGCCGACTCGGTAGTTGCGCAGTGCGAATGGCGCCATGTGGGCACCAGTATTCAGCCACCATAGCTCTACTCAAGCACTTCAGCTCGAATTTGATGTCTTCTCCGCAACCCGACTGGCATCACGACGCCGTCATCTATCAGGTCCACGTCAAAGCGTACCGCGACAGCAACGGCGACGGGTTCGGCGACTTCGGCGGGCTCCTCGAAAAACTGGACTACATAGCCGCCCTGGGAGTGACAGCTGTCTGGCTGCTTCCGTTCTACCCCTCTCCCCTGCGCGACGACGGGTACGACATCGCGGACTACACAGCGGTGCATGCGAACTACGGCACCCTGGACGACTTCCGCCGATTCCTCGACGCGGCGCACGAGCGCGGCCTCAAGGTGATCACCGAACTGGTGATCAACCACAGCTCCGACCAGCACCCCTGGTTCCAGCGCGCCCGCTCGGCGCCCGCCGGCTCGCCCGAGCGCGACTTCTATGTATGGAGCGACGACCCGAACAAGTACGACGGGACGCGGATCATCTTCACGGACACGGAAACGTCGAACTGGAGCTGGGATCCGGTAGCCCAGCAGTTCTACTGGCACCGGTTCTTCAGTCACCAGCCGGACCTGAACTTCGACAACCCGGCCGTGCTCGACGCGGTGATCGACGTCATGCGCTTCTGGCTTGACCTCGGCGTCGACGGACTGCGCCTGGATGCGATTCCCTACCTGATCGAGCGCGACGGCACCAACTGCGAGAATCTCCCCGAGACGCACGTGGTCCTGAAGAAGCTCCGCGCGGCGATGGACGAGGGTTACACAGACCGGGTGTTTCTGGCCGAGGCGAATCAGTGGCCGGAGGATGTGCGGGCGTACTTCGGGGACGGGGACGAGTGCCACATGGCGTTCCACTTTCCCGTGATGCCACGCATGTACATGGCGCTCGCACAGGAAGACGCTCGGCCCATCGTGGACATCATGCGTCGCACGCCGCCGATCCCCGCCAACTGCCAATGGGCGATCTTCCTGCGCAATCACGATGAGCTCACCCTGGAGATGGTCACCGAGGACGAGCGCGACTTCATGTACCGGCGGTACGCCAGCGAGATGCGGATGCGCATCAATGTGGGCATTCGTCGCCGGCTGGCCCCGCTCATGGACAACGGACGTGATGAGATCGAACTGATGCATGCGATGCTGATGTCGCTTCCCGGCTCGCCGGTGATGTACTACGGAGACGAGATCGGGATGGGGGACAACGTCTATCTTGGCGACCGGAATGGGGTGCGCACTCCGATGCAGTGGAGTGCGGATCGCAATGCCGGCTTTTCGTCGGCCCCGGGTGCGGCGCTCTACTTCCCCCTGATCACCGACGCGCCGTACGACTTCGCCAACGTGAATGTGGAAGCGCAGGAGCGCACGCCGAGTTCACTGCTGCACTGGATGCGCGACATCGTGACCCTGCGTCGCCAGCATCCCTCGTTCGGCCGCGGAACCTTCGAGCCGCTGGCGCCGAGCAATCACCGGGTGCTGGCGTTCCTGCGGCGGCATGAAGGCGAAACGATTCTCTGCGTGAACAACCTCTCGCGTCATGCGCAGTATGTGGAGCTGGATCTCGGAGCCTTTGCCGGCTGCACTCCCATCGAGCTGTGGAGTGGCGCGCCCTTTCCGGCGATCACCGAGCGTCCGTGGCTGCTGACGGTGAGCCGTCGCGAGTTCTTCTGGTTCCGTCTCGCGGCACCGGGTGACGACGTGACTGCCGAGTCGGTGTCCGAGGGGGGCGCATGATGGCCACCATCCACGATGAGACACATCGCGAGGGCGACGTCGAGGAATCCGCCGGCGACTGGCGGCTGGAGCGCGGCGCGAACGTGGAGGGCGACGGTGTGCGCTTCTGCGTCTGGGCTCCACTCGCACAGAGTCTCG
>JBBSVF010000411.1:0-2479 GCA_038233745.1 Gemmatimonadales bacterium | reverse complement strand
CTGCGACTATCACTAGCGAGGCTCCCATGGCTTTCTCGAACTCCCGTATCCTGACGCGCCGGCCGACGCACCCTGGCGAGATGCTCCGCGAGGACTTCCTCCCGGATTATGGATTGACGGTGTCCGGTCTAGCTCATGCCGCTGGCGTGTCACGGCAGTCGGTCAACGAGCTTCTCCGCGGGCGCCGCGCGGTGAGCCCGGAGATGGCGCTGCGCCTGGGACGATTGTTCGAGAACTCGCCCGAGTTCTGGATGAATGCCCAGCGAGCCGTGGATCTCTATGATGCGGCGCAGCGTCTCAAGGATGAGGTCGGGCGGATCACGCCGCTGCGTGTCGCCTAACGTGCGCTGCTGCAGACGAGGGCGCTATTGAGTGCTCGCTGCGCTCGCCATTATTTGATGCCCTCGCAGCTGAGCTGGGGCGTTGAGGCTGTAGAAAAACCTCGTGTGAATCTTGCAGAGAAATGCGGCGTGTCGCAATCGCTGTGTTTCTCGGTGAGGACTGCGCATGGCCCGGTACAAGTACATCGATACGAATCCCCGCTTCCTCGCCGTCGACCTGGCGAAACAGCTGCTCCCCGGCACCATCGAGCACGCGGTGCACCATCTGTTCGAGCACGAGCTCGACCTGACGGCGTTCGATGCCCGATTCCGCAATGACGTCACGGGCGCGACGGCCTATCCGCCCAGGATGCTGTTTCAGGTCGTCCTCTGTGCGTACGCGCATGGCATCGTGAGTAGCCGCGGGATCGCGCGCGCGTGCGAGGACCACGTGACGTTCATCGCCCTGTGCGGCGCGACGACGCCGCACTTCACCACGATCGCAAACTTTGTCAGTACGCTGAGTGATGACATCGTGCCGGTTTTTGCGGCAGTGCTTGCGGTTTGCGACAAGCAGGGCCTGATCGGCCGGGAAATGTTCGCCATCGACGGCGTGAAGCTCCCGAGCAACGCGTCGAAGCGCCGGAGCGGAACGCGGGCGGAGCTCGCCGAGCGGGCGACCAAGCTCGAAGCAGCGGCCGCCACGATGCTCGCCCGGCACCGCGCCGCGGACGCGGCCCCGGTGGAGCCGGACCTCGTCGCGAAGGAGGCGACGCGCATTGGCAAACTCGAGGCGGATGCCAAAGAAATCCGCGCGTGGCTCGTGGCGCACCCGACGGACCGGCGCGGCCCGAGCAAGTCCGCCACAGCGCGCAAGAGCAATCTCACCGACAATGAGAGTGCGAAGATGGCCACGGGGAAGGGCGTCATTCAGGGGTACACGGGCGTCGCCGCGGTCGATGCCAAGCACCAGATCATCGTCGAGGCGCAGGCGCACGGGACCGGCTCCGAGCAGGAGTGCCTGGTGCCGATGGTCACGGCGCTCGCGCCGTTGATGACGTCCGACACGTTGCTGACGGCCGATGCCGGCTACCATAGTGAGGACAATCTCACGGAACTCGACGCACGCGCGATCGACGCCCTGATCGCGGACGGGCTGATGCGCACGCGTGACGAGCGGTTCGCGACGCAGGGCCGGCATCAGACGGCGCCGGACCCGCTGCACGACAAGACGCCCGCCGCCGCGGCGCCCCCGGCGCTGTTTACGCCGAGCGACTTTACGTACGATGCCGAGGCGCGCACCTGTGTGTGCCCGGCGGGCGAGTCGCTCTATCGGAAGGGGAAACAGCTCGCGACGAAGGGCCATATCGCGGATCGGTTTCAGGGCGCGAAGGGTGTCTGCGGGCCATGTACGCTGCGGGCGCAGTGTTTACGCACCCCGGAGAAGACCCCAACACGGCAGGTGGCCTTCTTTACCGGCACGACGCCTCAGCGTGCTGACTCGCACACCGCGCGCATGCAACGGCGGATCGACACCCCGGAGGATCGGGCGCGGTATGCGCAGCGATTCGCGACCGTGGAGCCGGTGTTTGGCAATCTGCGGTGGAACAAACGGCTCGATCGCTTCACGCTGCGTGGCCAGCGCAAGGTGGACGGGCAGTGGAAGCTGTTCAGCATGATCCAGAACATCGAGAAGCTGGCCCATCACGGCTACGCACAGGCGGGGTAAGCACCGCCAGGAGGGCACAGCCACCATCTAAGAGGCAAGCGTAGGAGCGACGAGGACCCGGAAGGGGAAGCACCACACCACCGTGATGGCACGCGGTCACCTTTTCAACAAACACGTGTCCATCGACACCCGCGGCTACCGCGCAGAGGGTTTTTCTACAGCCTCGTTAGCTGGCCACCACTTCGGGTGAGTCCCAGGTCTAGTTGAAATTCAGGTGGTGCCTCCATACTGCAGCGTTGATCCCGGCAAGGATTCGCGCTCCACTCCAGAGGACACCACCCATGGGAATAGTACGAGGACCGCAGCGGAAGAACCAGCGTCGCGTCGCATCCGCCGTGCCGCAGGCGATGCCGCTGGATGATGGGAGCGTCACGACGCCCGCGGCGCTGGCGATGATTCAGGCCCTGATCCCGCTCGGGTTGCGGGCCGT
>JBBSVF010000410.1:0-2529 GCA_038233745.1 Gemmatimonadales bacterium | reverse complement strand
GTAGCTCAGGGTGCCGTACTGATTTCCTGCTCCGCCGAGCGAGAGGCCATCCGCGCGACTCCAGAGTGAGGCTTTGAAGCGATGTCGCCGGCCATTCGCATTCCAGCCCGTCTCGTCCCCTGCTTCCAGAATCCAGCGCGAGTCGGTCGACGCGAACGACGATCCGCCAAGGGTGAGTGCGGTGACCTCCTGGCCCAGCGACGGCGAGGTGGATCGCACAAGCACCGACGCGCGTGGTAGCGTCACATACGGATCGAGATTCCTGCTCGTCACGCTGCCCGACAGCTTGGCGTCGGTGAGCAGCCGTCGGCCGGGTCCGAAGAAGTGCAGCAGTCGCAACTGACTTCCCAGCGCACGCTCGGTGCGCGTGGCCCCCGACGCCGGCGTCACCAGTGCCCCAACTCCCACGGCGTCGTCCTTCGCGTGGTTTCCGTACAGAGTGATGGAGCGGGAATCGAGGGAATCCCGCGTATCGTCGAAGCGGGTGAGTACGCTCGCAGTGGTGCGCTCACGCTGGCTGTGAAAGCCGCTCCCACTCAGGGGAATGCCGAGTGGTGCTGCAACCGTGAGGAGCCGCCGCACGGAGTCACTCGCCACGCCGGAGCGCGCGAGAGAGAATGAATCGGCGTCCGTGAGGACCGACTGACTGCTGGTGCTGCGCCCAACATCCACCGAGACGTTGTAGGTGAGCACTTTACGCACGATTTCTCCGTCGGCCCCGGCGCTCCCCCGTACTCCGCCCGATGGTGCGCCGAGGCTGCGGCCCAATGCATCGGTGAATTGGAGCGCTGGTGGGTCGATTGTGAGAAAGGCATTCCTGTTCTGGAAGTCACGACTGCCCGCGGACAGCCGGACGTCGATGTTGGCCCCCGAGAACCCGCCGCGCGTGGCGTCGAAGGTGGTGCCGATCACCCGCGTGTCTGTGCGTGCCGCGCGAGGCAGTGATGATGCGCCGAGCGCCATGCCGTTGAGTGTGGTGAGGTTGGACTCAGTGCCGGCGCCCAGGATGGAGATGCCGCTCCCGGTGACGGTAACGTTGGACATCGTCGCGGCCGTCGCGTCCGGGTTGCCGCGGTCTCCCGGTGTCACCTGGCCCACCACGCCATCGCTCACGCGCTCGTTGCCCATGGCCTCCATGCTGGTGCTGGCGCGCGCCGGCT
Source organism: Gemmatimonadales bacterium (assembly GCA_038233745.1). Lineage (GTDB taxonomy): Bacteria > Gemmatimonadota > Gemmatimonadetes > Gemmatimonadales > Gemmatimonadaceae > AG11. Next base: position 1,369 of record JBBSVF010000410.1, on the reverse strand, counting down.
TTGTGGCCACGACCTTGATCGCAGCGAGGACGGTAAGATCGCGTTGGAGGGTGAAGTCTGCGGTCAACACGGTATCCACTCCCGTACGCTGTACCCTCCGCCGTGTTGCCTTGAAGCCTGGAGCAGACACATAGACCAGATAGTCGCCGGTGCCCGGTGTGAAGCGCGAGCTGTAGTGGCCGCCGCTGTCGGTCACCGCCTGCTGGGTTGTCCTGTCCGGTCCCCGTGTGATCATCACGGTTCCCATCACGGCGTGCGCGGAATCGTCGCTGATGCGTCCGCGAACGACTTCGGCAGGCACGTTCTGAGCGCTCGCGATACGTGCGAGACACAGGGCAAGGACCAGCGGGCCCATACGGGTGAGTCTCATCGAGAACATTTGCGGAGGGGGAAGGATGTTCGCAATTCCTGTATGGTGCGCGGTGGCACGGGCGTCAGGCGAGACTGCAGGTCCTTCGCCTGCGGCTCAGGACGACATGGCGTGGGGTGAGACTGCAGGTCTTTCGCCTGCGGCTCAGGACGACATGGCGTGGGGTGAGACTGCAGGTCTTTCGCCTGCGGCTCAGGACGACATAGCGTGGGGTGAGACTGCAGGTCTTTCGCCGGCGGCTCAGGACGACAGAGCTCAGGCGAATGTGAGTCCGCGATCTCAAGCCGGCAACACGGCGTTGGTTACGAACGGATTAGCATTCCATTAAATGCCGTCCAGCGCACGGACCTTACCGCGGCCCCGCGTCGCTCACACGCCAAGCACCATCTGCTGCGCGACGTCCCCGCCCGCGCCGCCCGAGACCGCTGCTGCGTCGTTCACCAGATACCCATAGGTAACCCCCACCCGCTCGCACAGCGCCGTGAATCGCTCGCGCACCGCAGACCGGTAATCCTCCCGCACCTGATAGCCCCCCGAGTAGGCCTGACGATAACGCGACGCCAGTGCAGGAAACTCGCGCTCGATGAATGGCAGGTACTGCGCACGCGCCGTGGCACGGAGTCGCAGCGTGCTCATCCCGGCATACGAGACATCGGCCGCCTTGAGCGCCGTCACCAGCGCCTCCAGCTGTGATGCCAAATCGGTGATCTTCGGCAGCACCGGCATCACGTTGGCCGCTACCACGATACCGGCTCGGCGCAACCGCGCGATGGCCCGCAGTCGCGCCTCAGGCGTCGACGCGCGTGGCTCAAGGCGGCGCGCCAACTCCCGATCCACCGTGATCAGCGAGACATGAACGGCCAGGCGCGATCGCTCGGCGATCCGCAGGAGCACGTCTTCGTCCCGCGTCACGAGCGGGCTCTTGGTGATGATCGTGATCCGCAGCCCGCCCTGACGCGCCAGCACCTCGAGGACATCTCGCGTCACGCGGAACTGCCG
>JBBSVF010000409.1:0-2538 GCA_038233745.1 Gemmatimonadales bacterium | reverse complement strand
TTCTACGTGCCAGCGGGCGTTGCCATTCTCGCCTACCTGGCCGTCATTCGCGGCCAGGTACTCATCGTTTCCACGGCGGCCGCCGCCAGCCTGATTGCAGTGTTGCTGGTGGTGGGAATGCTGGTGGAGCGCAACGCCGAGCGTGCCGGATGACACTCACACTTCTCTGGTCTGCCGTGACGATCGCGGCGTACCTGTGCGCGCGGGCGCTCGACCGCCGCGCACGTTCCCTTCTCACCAACCCGGCGATCGTCAGCATCGCCGCCCTGATCGCCATCCTCCTCGCCACCGGCACCGCGCCGGCCACCTACGCCGCCCACACACGCTGGCTCACCGACCTCCTCGGCCCCGCCATCGTGGCGCTCGGCGTAGCGCTGCACCGGAGCCTGCACCTCCTGCGCAGGCACCTCTCGCCAATCGCGATCTCGCTGCTGGCCGGCGCCGTGGTGGGCTCGCTCGTGGCCATCGGCGCGGCCGCTCTGCTCGGCGCCTCACCGGACATCGTGCGCAGTCTCACTGCCCGGTCTGCAACCACTCCCATTTCCATGGCGATCACTACTCGGCTGGGCGGCATCGCTCCACTCGCCGCACTGGTATCCATCGTGAGCGGTGCAGTGGGCGGGAGCATCGGACCGGCGCTGCTGCGCCTGGCGGGCGTCCGATCTCCGCTCGCCACCGGGCTGGCGCTCGGAGCCTCATCTCACGGCTTCGGTACAGCCCGCGCGGTGGACCTGGGCGAGATCGAGGGCGCGGCCGCAGGCCTCGCACTCGGCGCGACCGGGGCGCTCACGGCGCTGCTCGCCCCGGCACTGCTGCATCTGCTGCTCAGCGCGCGCTGAGTCGCGCGCTGAGCGCCGCCCGGAGCGGACGCTCTCTAGCGGTTTGGCCAGGCGAAGAGACGCGCGGGCTCGATGCCGGTGCGTGCCTGCGTGAGATCGCGCGGTTCGCGCCAGAAACCCTGGGTGCGGTCTTCGCCGGAGAATCGGATTTCCAGCGCCGCGCCGTTCGCGCGCGTGAAGGGCATGGCGATATCCACGCGATAGAGTCGCTTGGCCCGGGTCGGATACGCTGCGAGGATGCTGATGCCGGCGCTTCCCTGCGTGGTGTTCACCCCGTACGGCACGTCGGCGGCCCACAGCGTTCCCACTTCGCTGAACACTGCCAGCCCCACGTCGGCGCGACGCACGAGCGACGCGCCGCTCACCCGAAGCTCGGCGTGTGCAACGTTGCGATGCCCGCCGGCCAGCGACGAGTTCCGGTAACCGAGGAGACCGCCTTCGCGATCGTTGAAGGCGAGCTGCAGCGGAAGACGCGATCGCGTGCCCCCGGTCCATTCGTCGGAGGCCATGAAGACCACGCCGGGCGCGCTGCCCAGGTAGAGCGCGGTGCGTGCGCTGCCGATGATGCTGTTCCACTCGTTCGCGATCGGATCCCGCCGGCCCTCCACCTGCGCAACGGTAGCGATGAGCGATCGCGCCGTGGCGTGGCCGGCGTACAGGGCGGATGAGAGGAAGGTGTCGCCTTCCCCGAAGCGGGGAAGTCCCCGCGCCGCGAACACGCCGAGCATGGCGCCGCTGGCCACATCCTGCTCCGCGGTGAGCGCGTCGAACCCACGCACCGAGCGATAGCGCATGCGTCGCAATCCGCCGGTGACGCCGATGCGCGAGGCGCGGAAGGGCTGATAGCGGTTGTCCAGGACATGGCCGGTATCGGTGACGAACCCTGAGTCCTCCACCACGATACCGCGGGCGGCCGGGTCCATTCGACGTCCGGTAGCCGCAGCGCCCAGCAGCGTCACGGTGCCGGTGCCGAACAGGCGCAAGAGGGCGCTGCCATCCCAGCTCTTGTTGGTAACGCGGAGATTCAGCCGGTCGCGCGCGGGACGCTCGAAGGAGAGATACTCGTCGCGCGTGGTGACGCCAGCGTGCCAGGAGATGCGCTGCAGGTCGGTGAAGATCGGATGCTCGATCTCGGCCAGCACCTGATGCCCGATGCGGAAGCGATCTGCGTCGATGGCAGCGCGATACGGCTTGCCGAACAGGGTGTTCTGTTCCAGGTGACCGCCATAACCCGTGCGGTACCCGCGGGCTCGCTCGATGCGCGCCTCCACGTGCAGGGCTTCGCCCGCGAGGTTCTCGGTGCCGATCCCGATGCGCTGTGGGGCGATGCCGCGAAAGCTCCCGCTGATGAGGACGGGAATCTCGTCCACTGTTCGCACCAGCAGTACGGCACCGCCGGCTCCATCGGGCCGTGTGGTGACAGCCGCATTCGAAAGAAATGGCTGGGCGCGGAGCACGCGCTCGGTTTCGGCGCGGCGGAATTCCGTGCACGCCATGCCGGGCCGCAGGGAGAGAAAGGCCTCGACGACATGCGCGCGGGTGGTGGCGTGGTGCAGGCCGATGGTATGTGCCGCCGCGCGCCAGCGGGCCGCGTAGCCGGAGAAGGGCGGGGGGGAGGGATCGTTCTCCACGCGACTGAACACGACTCCGACGCAGGGCGTAAGCGTGCTGTCCGCCTGCGCCAGGGCGACGCTGACAG
>JBBSVF010000408.1:0-2555 GCA_038233745.1 Gemmatimonadales bacterium | reverse complement strand
GCTACCAGGTACTCGTGGACCCCGAGCTGGCCACCGTGCGCCGCTACACCCGCGCCGAGGATGAGCGCCGCGCGGCGAACTTTACCGCCATGTGGACGAATCCCGCCGTGCGGGCGATCATCGGCGGAAGCGGGGGATACGGCGCGGTGCGCATGCTTCCGTACCTGGATCCGCAGGTGTTCCGCGATCATCCCAAGTCATTCGTGGGCTACTCGGACATCACGGTGTTGCACCTCTGGCTCATGCGGCTCGCCGGTATCCGCAGCTTTCACGGCCCCACGGTGGACGATCTGATTCCCAGCGCCCGCGATGTCACCACCGCATCGCTGCTCGCCGCGCTCACCAACCCCCGCCCCACTGCGCGTCTGGGGCGCGACGTGGCCCGCACCGTGAAGCCTGGCCGCGCCACCGGACGCCTCGTCGGCGGAAACCTGGCCCTTGTGCAGCAGACCATCGGCACTCCGTACGAGATCGACACCACCGACGCGATCCTCTACCTGGAGGAAGTGCGTGACCCGATGTCGTTCGTGGACGAGCGACTCGTACAGCTCCGCGCCGCAGGGCTGCTCGCCAAGGTGCGCGGCATCGTGTTCGGCCACCTGAATCTCGATCGCTCGGAAGAAGACGAGTTCGAGGACTTCGTGCTCGACCTGGTCTCGGACCTCGGCGTCCCCGTGCTGATGGATTTCCCCGCGGGACACGACACGCCCAATCTCACTCTGCCCATCGGCACCGAGGTGGAACTGGTTGCTGACGAAGGAACGGGATGGATCGTCTACCGGGAGGATGCCCTGCTTCCGCCGACAGCGAGTGCCCCTGCATGAGCGACAGCGACGAGTTCGACCTGGTGGTGATCGGCGCCGGACCAGCCGGCGAGAAGGGAGCCGCGCAGGCCGCGTACTTCGGCAAGCGCGTCTGCCTCATCGAGCGCGCGCCCAAGCCAGGGGGAGCCGCCGTGAACACCGGCACCATTCCCAGCAAGACCCTTCGCGAGACGGCGCTCTACTTCTCCGGCCTGCGCCAGCGCGGACTCTACGCCGTGGACCTGCGCGTGAAATCGGACATCACCATCTCCGACTTCATGCAGCGCGAGCGCGACGTGGTGGAGACGGCGTGGGAGCTGATCGCCGAGAATATCGAGCGTCATCAGATTACCACGGTGCAGGGCACGGCGCGGATGCTCGATGCGCACACCGTGGAGGTCGAGCGGTATGGCGAGCCCACGCGCACGATCCGCGGCGCGATCATCCTGCTCGCCACGGGGTCCTGCCCCCGCGCCCCGGAAGGGTTCGAGCTGGATGGCGAGACGATCGTCGACAGCGATTCGCTGCTCACCCTCGAGCGCATTCCCACCGACATGATCGTCGTTGGCGGCGGGGTGATCGGCTGCGAGTACGCCTGCATCTTCGCCGCACTCGGCGTGCGCGTCACCATCGTGAATGAACGCCCGCGCCTGCTCGCGCATGTCGATCCCGACGCGAGCGACGCCCTGCGCAATGCGATGACCGCGCGCCTCGGCATCACCGTGCACGGTGAGGTTACCGTGAACTCGGCAGTGCGCCACGACATGCGCGTGCACGTGACACTCTCCGATGGCATGGAGCTCAGTTCGGATGTGGTGCTGGTGTGCACAGGCCGTATCGGCAACACGGCAAATCTGGGGCTGGAGGACGTCGGCATCGCGTTGGACGCGCGCGGTCATGTGCGCGTGGACGAACGGTTCCGCACCTCGGTGGAGAATGTCTACGCCGCGGGCGACATCGTGGGCTTCCCCGCACTCGCCTCCGCCTCCATGGAGCAGGCGCGCGTCGCCGTGTGTCATGCCTTCGACTTCCGCTACAAGCAGCAGGTCTCCCCCATCATGCCGTACGGCGTGTGGACCATTCCGGAAGTCGCCACGGTGGGTGAGAGCGAGTCGTCGCTCACGGCGCGGGATATCGAATACGAGACGGGCCGCTCCGCCTTTCGCCTCAATCCCCGCGGCCAGATCCTCGGCGATACAGACGGCTTCGTGAAACTCATCTTCCGCCCGGAGGATCAGCGGCTGCTCGGTGTCACCATCGTTGGTGAAGGCGCCTGCGAGCTGATACACATCGGCATGACAGTGCTCGCCTTCGGTGGGACGCTGGACTACTTCATTCAGTCTGCCTTCACCTACCCATCGCTCTCCGACGCGTACAAGTATGCGGCGTACGACGGACTGCAGCGGCTGCAGCGACGGGTGGCGCGCATGCCGGGCCTGCCGTCCATCGAGATGCGGGCCGTGACGAGCTGACAGTGCTCTCCCGCTTCGGCGCCGCCGATCACGCGCCCTTTGTCTTCCTGGGCGGCCGTCTCTGGCTGGACTTCGTCAACACCGATGCCGCATCGCCCGCCGGCGACGGCCTCGCCTCCTTCGACGATCTCGTGCGCTGGTTCCAGCAGGCCGCGTTGCTGGACGCCGCACGGGCGGCCACCATGCGACGGCGCGCGCTGCAGCAGCCCGCAGGTGCGAACGCGGTGCTCGCGGATGGGCGACGTGTGCGGTCCATGTTACGAACGCTGGCCGAGCGGGG
>JBBSVF010000407.1:0-2564 GCA_038233745.1 Gemmatimonadales bacterium | reverse complement strand
TCCCGTCCAGGTGCCGGACCGGACCTGATCGGCGAACGCGGCCATCCGGTCGAGCACCGAGTGCACCGCCGGCACGACGTTCTCACCGTTGACATCGATCGTCTGGCCACGCGGTGCGCGAAGCGCGACGTGGAGCACGGCGCGCTGCTCGGTGACGTTGATCGTGTCACCCGCGAACATGGCGTCAATCCTGGCGCGCAGACCGGTGGCGTCGGCCAGAGCTGTCAGCAGCCGGATCGTTTCGTCAGTGACGCGCTGCTTGGAGTAGTCCAGGTAGACGCCAGCGGCGTCGGCTGTCAGCCGCGTGCCGCGCTGGGGATCGTCGGCAAAGAGGCGCCGGAGGTGGACGTCGGCCATCTCGCGGTGATGCGCGCTCAGCGCCGCCCAGGCAGGGAGGGCGGTGAGGGATGGAACGGGCGGCTCCGACGGTGTCGTCATGACAGGCGTGTGTGGACGTGGTTCGCGGCGCGGACCGAACGCGTGCAGGTTCGGGGCCGCGTGTCACTCGTGGGATCGGTCGATCACCGGATTATGCCAGCTCCCATGTCGAGCGATCAGCGCATCCGCCTCAGCAGGCCCCCAGCTGCCGCATTTGTAGCGAATCGCGGGCGAGTGGCGCTTGAGCACATGATCCACCACGGCCCACGCGGACTCGACGGCATCCTGGCGGGTGAACAGCGCGCCATCGCCGGCCATCGCGTCGCTCAGCAGCCGCTCGTACGGCGATTCCGCACCGAGCAGCTCCTCCAGGAGATACAGTTCCCGTTGATCGCCGACGAACTCCTTGCCCGGATGCTTCACGCGCGCCGCCAGTGCGATGGCCGCGTTCGGCGACAGGCGAAAGCGCAGATGATTCGCCATGCCTGTGGCGGGGTGTGAATCGCCGAACAGCGTGGCAGGCGGTGGCTTCAACTCGACGATCACCTCGGCGGCCGTCTCGGGAAGACACTTGCCGGAGCGGAGGTACCATGGCACGCCATTCCAGCGCCACGAATCGATATGGAGCCGCATGGCGCAGTAGGTCTCGACGTCGGAATCGCGCGCGACGTGCGGAACCTTGCGATACCCAGCGTATTGCCCGCGCACCAGATCGCTGGACCTGAGCGGCCGCATCGCCTCGAACACCTTGGCCTTCTCGGTCTGCACCGCCCCGTAATTGCGGCCCACCGGGGGCTCCATGGCCAGCAGCGCGACGATCTGGAAGACATGGTTCTGGATCACATCGCGCAGGCATCCAGCCGACTCGTAGAACGCGCCACGATCGTGAACGCCGAAGCGCTCAGCGAGCGTGATCTGCACGCTCGAGATGTAGTTGCGATTCCAGATCGGCTCCAGGAAGGAATTGGCGAAGCGGAAGTAGAGAATGTTCATGATCTCTTCCTTCCCCAGGTAATGATCGATGCGGAAGATCGAGTCTTCGGGGAACGCTGTATGTGCGATGGCGTTGAGCTTGCGCGCCGATGCCAGGTCGCGACCGAACGGCTTTTCGACAATGACGCGCGCATTCTCTCCCAGGCCCGCGGCGCCCAGTCCCTCGATCACCGTGCCGAACAATGCCGGCGGAATGGCAAGGTAGTGGGCAGGGCGACGCGCGTCGCCCAGCGCCTCTTTGAGTGCAACAAAGGTTTCCGGGTTCGTGTAATCGCCGGAGACGTACCGGAGCAGCGATAACAGCCGGGAGAGCGTTCGCTTGTTCAACGCGATCCCCGACTGCTCCAGACTGGCGGTGGCACGGTGGCGAAGGTCCTTCACGGTCTCTGGCGGGAACGCCACGCCGACGACGGGCACCGTGAGTACGCCGCTCTTCACCATCGCGTAGAGCGCGGGGAAGATCATCTTGTGCGCAAGGTCTCCGGTCACCCCAAACACCACGAGGGCGTCGGATGGAATGAGCCGACTGTGTCTCTGTGTCATCATGAAGTCCGCGCTCGCGTCGTTGACTTGCTCACCTGCAGGATGACGTACGCGTGGCTGGTCATCCGTTCGCGCTCGTCAGGGGTGCCGAGCCGCCGTCAGTGACGGGACGAATCTCCACCTCATGGCGCTCCCCATCGTCCTGGAGGGTCACCCCGCCGTCTGCCTGCGTCACGCCGTCCACCTGCACGGTGCACCCCTGCGCCGTCACGCGTGCCGGCTCGACCACGCGAATCACGTACGTGCTCCCCCCGTACCGATACTCGATCGTGAACTCCGGCCACTCGGCCGGCACCGCCGGCTGAATCGTGAGCCGCGCACCCCGCTTCGTGAAGCCGAGCAGAGTCTCCAGCCCGATGCGGTACATCCAGCTCGCCGAGCCCGTGTACCACGTCCACCCACCCCGCCCGTGCTGACCGGTGGCAGTGTAGACGTCCGCTGCGACCACGTACGGTTCCACGCGATACCTCGCCACGCCCTCGGGCGAGGCGGTGTGCGTAAGTGGATTGAGCATCTGATACAGCGCAAAGGCACGATCGCCATCGCCGCGCAACGCGGTGGCCAGGACGGCCCACAGCGCGGCATGCGTGTATTGTGCGCCGTTCTCGCGCACGCCAGGGAGATAGCCCTTGATGTACCCGGGATCGTTC
>JBBSVF010000406.1:0-2564 GCA_038233745.1 Gemmatimonadales bacterium | reverse complement strand
GCCGTACAAGGGGAAGGGCGTGAAGTACCAGGGCGAGCTGCAGTCCGTAGGGACGCACCTCCGCCTTGTAGCCAACGCCCACCAGTTCAAGGTTCCGCGTAAAGCCCTTCGTGACGCCTTCCACCATGTTGGCGATCAGCGTGCGCGTGAGGCCGTGCAGCGACTTGTCCTTCGGATCGTCGGAGGGACGCGTGACGCTCAGCTGTCCGTCCTCCTGCGAGATGTTCATCGTGGCTGGAACAGTGCGGGTGAGCTCGCCGCGCGGGCCCTTTACCGTCACCGTGTTGCCTTCCTTCACCGTGACCGCGACGCCATTGGGCAGCGCGATCGGTGCCTTGCCGATTCGTGACATGGTATCTCTCCTTTACCAGACGAGGGCGAGGAGCTCGCCGCCGGTGCGCGCCTGACGCGCCTCACGGTCGGACATCAGCCCCTTCGACGTGGAGAGAATCGCGATGCCCAGCCCGTTGCGCACACGCGGGATCTCTCCGACTCCCACATACTTGCGCAGACCGGGGCTCGACACGCGCTGGAGTGCGCGAATCACCGGCTGCCCGCTCGCGGCGTACTTGAGCCGCACGCGCAGAACCCGCTTGCCATCCTCGGTTTCGAGAGTGGCGTAGTCCGTGATCAGGTCATTCTCCTTGAGAATGCGCGCCAACTCGGTCTTCATCTTCGACACCGGCATATCGACGCGACGATGCTTTGATCCGCAGGCATTGCGGATCCGCGTCAGCATGTCGGCGATCGGATCGGTCATGCTCATCTGTGACAATCCTTGGTCTCCCGTATCCTCTCGGACGTGGAGACATGAGTGTGAAAAAGTTGCGTCGTCCTACCAGCTCGCCTTGCGCACGCCCGGGATCATCCCGAACAGCGCCAGCTCGCGGAAGCAGATGCGGCAGAGGCCGAAGCGGCGGAGAAAGGCGCGCGAGCGCCCACACCGACCACAGCGGTTCTTGACGCGGACCTGGAACTTCGGCTTCCGCTTGCTCTTCTCGATCATGGCCTTCCGAGCCATCGCAGTCTCTCTTCCTGATAGTGAGCGGGCGGCGCGCCTAGAGGCGCGCGCCCGTCTTGTCGTTGCCACGGAACGGCATGCCCAGCTCCTTGAGCAGGGCGAACGCGAGATCATCGCGTCCTGCCGTCGTGACGAAGGTGATATCCATGCCGTGCACCACGTCGATCGAATCGTAGTTGATCTCCGGGAAGATCAACTGCTCCTTCACGCCGAGCGAGTAGTTGCCGCGCCCGTCGAACGACTTCGTACCCACGCCGCGGAAATCGCGAACGCGCGGCAGCGAGACCGTCACGAACCGATCGAAGAACTCCCACATCCGCGCGCCACGCAGCGTCACCGACGCGCCGATCTCCTGCCCCTCACGGAGCCCGAAGTTGGCGATCGACTTCTTCGCCTTGCGGCGCACGGGCTGCTGCCCGGTGATCGTCGCCAGCTCTTCGACGATCGCATCGAGGAACTTGGGCTGCTTGATGGCTTCACCGGCGCCCACGTTGAGCACGATCTTGCTCAGCGTCGGAAGCTGGTGCGGGTTCTTCAGGCCGAACTGCTCGGCGAGCTTCGCCCGGACCGTCTTCTGGTAGTATTCGCGCAGCCGCGGGGTCGGCACCGGACGGTCGGCACCCGCATGCGGGCCCCGCGTCTTCGGCGCTTCGGCATTCCGCTTCTTCGCGCCGCCAGCCTTGCCCGGCTTCGCGCCCTTGTCGGGCTTCGCGCCCTTGTCGGCGCCAGCGCCGCCCTTCTTTTCCTTCGTCGCCATGGTCTATTCCTCGTCGGTCAGCGCACGCGGGGAATTGCTTCCCCGCTCCGGGCACTGATCCGCTCCTTGGTGCCATCCTGGTCCACGCGCCGGCGCGTCCGCGTCGGCTTGTCGGACTTGGGGTCCAGCAGCATCACGTTCGACGCATGAATCGGCGCCTCCATCGTGATGATCCCACTTTGATCCTCGGGACCGCGCGCCTTGCGATGCTTCTTCACGAAGTTCGCGCCTTCCACTACCACGCGGCCAGTCTTCCGGTTCACCCGGAGCACCTTGCCCACGTGCCCCTTGTCGTCGCCGCGCACCACCTGCACGGTGTCACCCGACGAGACATGGATCTTCACCCGCTCGGCATTCTTCGCGTGGCGCTTCTGCCCCTTGGACTTGGCGCGATCGGTCTTCTTGTACTTGAGCACCCGCATGTTACAAGACCTCCGGCGCGAGCGAGACGATCTTCATGTACTTCTTCTCGCGCAGCTCACGAGCCACCGGGCCGAAGATACGCGTTGCCCTCGGCTCGCCCGCGTCATTGATGATCACCACGGCGTTCTCGTCGAAGCGGATGTAGCTGCCATCCTTCCGCCGCGTTTCCTTCACCGTGCGCACGACGACGGCCTTCGCCACGTCGCTCTTCTTCACCGTACCGTTCGGGAGCGCGTTCTTCACGGCCACGACGACGATGTCGCCGAGGCCGGCATAGCGCCGGCGCGTTCCGCCGAGGACGCGGATCACGAGCGCCGTCTTGGCCCCCGAGTTGTCCGCGACCTTCACCATCGATTCCTGCTG
>JBBSVF010000405.1:0-2566 GCA_038233745.1 Gemmatimonadales bacterium | reverse complement strand
GGGAGACTGTGCACTCGTGATCGAATTCCGGGACAATGCGCTCTGCGATGTTCATGTGGGCTCCTTGAGGTGACGGGGAGGGGAATGGTGGGAGCGGTGAGGATACGGAGGCGGGTGCAGAGCCAAACTGCAGATCCTTCGCTGCGCTCAGGACGACAGGGACCCTGGGGCGAGTTCGGGTTCGAGCTGCAGCTCCGAAACTGCAGATCCTTCGCTGCGCTCAGGACGACAGGGACTGCAGGTGGCGTACCGGTCGCCCTGAGCCGACGACGAAGGGCCTGCAGGCAAACATCCTGGGGCGGGCCGGCTTCTCCGCTGGCCACCGCCCTCTCACGGTCACAGATTGGGGGGCCTGACCCACATTCGCCCCTCCGGAGCTGCAGATGAATCGTCGCGTCTCACTCGTCGTCCTTGCCCTTGCTCTTCTCTACGGAGCCAACGCGGGCGCGACAGAACCAGACTCCGTACGCTGGGCGCGCCGTGCGGCGCGGGTGACGATCACGCGCGACGACTGGGGCATCGCGCACATCCACGGACGATCCGATGCGGATGCGGTGTTCGGGATGATCTACGCGCAGGCGGAAGACGACTTCAATCGCATCGAAATCAACTATCTGAATGCGATGGGGCGTCTGGCGGAGGCGGAGGGGGAGCGAGAGATCTACCGTGACCTGCGCATGAGGTTGTTCATCGACCCCGCGAGCCTGCGTCGCCAGTATGCGACCAGCCCCGTGTGGATGCGTTCGCTCATGGACGCGTGGGCCGATGGCCTGAACTTCTATCTTGCCCGTCATCCGGAAGTGCGTCCGCGCGTGCTCACCCGGTTCGAGCCCTGGATGGCGCTGAGTTTCAGCGAGGGGAGCATCGGCGGGGACATCGAGCAGATCTCGCTGGATGGCTTCGAGGCACTTTATGGAGCAGGCGCAGGCGCGTCCCTGCGGACGTCATCGCGTGATGATGCGCTGATATTCCGTGAACCCACCGGTTCGAACGGCATTGCGATCGCACCCTCCAACACCGTGAACGGGAATGCGCTCCTGCTGATCAATCCGCACACGTCGTTCTTCTTCCGGTCGGAAGCCAAGGTGGAGAGCGACGAAGGGCTCGACGCCTACGGGGCGAGCACCTGGGGGCAGTTCTTCGTCTATCAGGGCTTCAACAGCCGCGTGGGCTGGATGCATACCTCCAGCGGGGTCGACGCGTATGACGAATACGCCGAGACAGTGACGCCGGCCGGTCGTGGATACCGGTATCGGTACGGCCGGAGTTCGCGTCCGGTGCTGTCGTCGACCATCGCGGTGCCGTATCGCACCGCATCGGGAATGGCGACGCGAACGTTCACGGTGTACCGCACGCATCACGGTCCCATCGTGCGCGCCGAGGGTGGCCGGTGGATCGCGATGCGGCTGATGAACGAGCCGCAGAAGGCGCTGATGCAGTCGTGGCTGCGGACGAAGGCGCGTAACTACGCGGAGTACCTGCGCACGATGGAGCTGCACACCAACTCGTCGAACAACACGATCTACGCCGATGCGGACGGGCGGATCGCATATTTCCACGGCAACTTCATCCCACGCCGCGACACGTCGTTCGACTGGACGCACGCGGTGGATGGCAGCGACCCGCGCACCGAGTGGAAGGGACTGTTGTCGGTGAGCGAGAGTCCGCTGCTGCTGAATCCTGCGTCAGGCTGGCTGTACAACTCGAACAACGGACCGTGGTCGGCCGCGGGACCGAGCAGTCAGCGGAAGGCGGACTTTCCGGCGTACGTGGATCGGCGGGGCGAGAGCTATCGCGGAATTCACGCGCTGCGGGTGCTCGCCGGGCGCAAGGACTTCACGATGACGCGACTGCTGGCGGCGGCGTACGACCCGCAGATGCCGGCGTTCGATTCGCTGCTGCCCCCACTGTTCGTGGCGTATGACGCGCTGCCCGCCGGCAGCCTGCAGCGATCGGCCCTGGCCGAGCAGATCGAGGTGCTGCGCCGGTGGGATCATCGGTGGGATACCACGTCGGTAGCGACGTCGCTGGCGATCTACTGGGCCGAGGATGTGGCGCGAATGGTGGCGCGGGAGGCGAGGACGGCGGGGATGGCGGCGGACGATTACGCGGTGCTTCATGCGACGTCCGCGCAGCGGCTCGACGCGCTCGCGACTGCCTCGGCCAGCCTGACGCGGGACTTCGGGACGTGGCGGACGCCGTGGGGGGCGATCAATCGCTTTCAGCGCATCACAGGGGACATTGTGCAGCCCTTCGATGATGCCGCGCCGAGCATTCCGGTGGGGTTCGTGAGTTCGCGGTGGGGGTCGCTGGCGTCGTTCGGGACGGCGAACTATCCGAAGACGCGGAAGCGGTATGGGGTGACGGGCAACAGCTTCGTGGCGGTGGTGGAGTTCGGGAAGGACAGTGTGCGGGCGCGGGCGGTGACGGCCGGGGGAGAGAGTGGGCATCCCGGGTCGCCGCATTTCAATGATGAAGCTGATCGGTATGCGCGGGGGGATTTGCGGACCGTGTATTTCTATGCGCCGCAGCTCGTGGGGCATACGGAGCGGGTGTACCGGCCGGG
>JBBSVF010000404.1:0-2568 GCA_038233745.1 Gemmatimonadales bacterium | reverse complement strand
GGTCGTGCGTCCTTCATTCTCCATCAGGATTGCACTCGCGGGCACGCCGCGCTTCACGGCATATCGCTGGCTCACGGCCGCCTCGCTCGTCGTGTCGCCGGTGCCGGTGCCACCCGTCACGATCATGAGTGGGGCCAGACCGCGGTGCCAGAGCGCAATCGCATGATCGAGCCTCGCACGCAACACGGGCGAGGGGCGGCCAACGTACTGGGCGGCGCCGAGGACCACGATCGCTCCCGCGGGTTGCGCTTCGTCATTGCGCTCCCAGATCAGCACGGAGCCGAAGGACGCCAGCCACACGACGACGGCCAGCGCCATCAGGGCGAGCAGAACACGGACGAAAAGAGGTCGACGCTCGGGCATCACCTGCAACGTAGCGGATGGCGTCGACGCCGCGGTAGCACGCCCGCGCGACCGCGACCTCCACCTACAGAACGATCTTCGCGTGCGGAGTGGGAGCCTGCACTGAGTCATATCCCGCCGCGTTCAGCTGGACTGCGAATGCATCCTGCACGTCCGGCTCGCCATGTACCAGATACACACGTGGGGGACCGCCGCCCGTGGGCCCGGCATCGCGGACGGCATCGAGCCACGCCTGCAACTCGTGGCGGTCGCCGTGGGCGGAATAGCCGCCGAGCACTTCGACACGGGCCCGCAGCGGAAGCTCCTCGCCGAACACCTTGATCACTGGTGCCCGCTCCACGATCCGGCGCCCCAGCGTATGCTCGGCCTGGAACCCGACGATCAGAATCGTGGTGCGCGGATCGCTCGCGTGATGTGCCAGGTGATGCAGGATGCGCCCGGCCTCCACCATGCCGGATGCGGCGATGATCACCATCGGGCCGTGTTGCGTGTTCAGCGCCTTGGAGGCACTCGCCTCACGCGTGTACGTCACTTGCGAGAAGTGGAAGAGATCCTGCACGCGCTGCACGAGATCCTCCGTTTGGTCGAACACCTCGGGATGCATCGCGAACACCGTCGTGGTGTCGATCGCCAGCGGACTGTCGATGTAGATGGGGATGGCGGGAATGCGTCCCTCGCGCACCAGGACATGCAGGTCGTAGACAATTTCCTGCGTCCGCCCCACCGAGAAGGCCGGGATCAGTACGCGTCCGCCTCGCGCTGCGGTCTCGGTGATGATCCGGGCCAGCTCGTCCCGGGCGCCGGCCACCGAGGTGTGCACGCGATTGCCGTAGGTGCTTTCGAGCAGCACCACATCCGCGCCACCCCCGGGCGGCTTCGGATCCCGGATGATCGGCAGGCCCGCGCGCCCCACGTCGCCCGAGAAGATCACGCGGCGCGTCTCGCCATTCTCCGTGCATTCCAGTGTCACGGAGGCAGAACCAAGGATGTGTCCGGCATCGCTGAAGCAGGCGCGGATGCCGGGAACGACATCGAACCAGCGGTCGTACGGCAATCCAATCATGAGTTCCGCCGTGGCCACTGCATCGCGCATGGCATACAGCGGCTCCGGCACGCTCTTGTGCCGGCGCGCGAGAAACTCGGCATCCTTCTCCTGAATGTGCGCACTGTCGGCCAGCATCACCGCACAGAGATCACGCGTGGCCGAGGTGCAGTAGATCGGCTTCCGATACCCGTGGTGCACAAGCAGCGGCAACCGGCCGGAGTGATCGATGTGCGCGTGCGACAGCACCACCGCGTCAATCTCGTCCACCGGCAGGGGAAGCGTCGCATTCTTTTCGCGCGTCTCGCTGCGGCGCCCCTGGAACATGCCGCAATCCAGCAAGACCGTTCTGCCGCCTGCGCGGAGGATGTGGCAGGACCCGGTGACCTCGCGGGCGGCTCCGGCGAATTCGATGTCCATGGCTGGCTCTGCGCTGGTGAAGAGTCGTCAGCCCTCGCCGGGCCGCTCGAACACGATGGTGAGTCGGTGATCATCCTGCGACATCATGGATGGCGTCCAGCCCCCTCGACTCCGCTCATTCAGGAGGTCGGTCAGAGCATCTTCATCGTCGCGCGCATGCCGGCTGAGACGGAGCATCACGGCCTGGTATTCTTTCATGAGCGCGAAGTTACTAGCTTCCGCGCCATGGACACCACCCCCGCGTTCCCTACACTGCGCGTCGTATCGCACCCGCTCGTGCAGCACAAGCTCTCCCTGCTGCGCGATCGCGCGACGCCCACCAAGATCTTCAAGGAGCTCGTCGATGAGATCGCCACACTCATCGCCTACGAGGCCACCAGCGAGCTGACCCTCGAGGAAGCGCCGGTGGAAACGCCCCTCGAGCAGACGGTCGGCCATCGCGTGAGTGGCAAGAAGCTCACCCTGGTGCCGATCCTGCGCGCCGGGCTCGGCATGGTCGAGGGCGTTGCGCGATTGGTGCCCGCGGCGCGGGTCGGACACATCGGTCTGTACCGCGACCACGACACCCTCGAGCCGGTCGATTACTACTTCAAGGTGCCCGGCGACGCGCGCGAGCGTGACTTCTTCCTGCTCGACCCCATGCTCGCCACGGGTGGAAGTGCCGTTGCCGCCGTCGCCTCGCTCAAGCGCGCGGGCGCCACACGCATCCGCTTTCTCTGTCTGGTGGCGGCCCCGGAAGGGGT
>JBBSVF010000403.1:0-2571 GCA_038233745.1 Gemmatimonadales bacterium | reverse complement strand
TCCTCCGCCAAGCCCGAGCGCACCGCGAACGATTCCTTGCCGCTCGACAGCGCCCTCGCGAGCGAGTTGCGGCACGCCGCGGATATCGCGGAGGCGCCCTCGGCGGACACGAGGTCGCGCGCACCGGGGGCCGCGCCATCGCGAGCGAGGTCGACCTCTGCGGCGACACGCAAGTCGCTACCGCCCGTGGACTCCGCGCCCCCTCCGCACCCCATTCCAATCACCGAGGCACCGAGCATTTCGACGCCGCCACCCGCGCCCTCCACGATCGACGCCGGTGGGGCCAATGATCCCTGTGCGTCGCCCTCCAGCGCCGACCAGCGCCGCTGTCTCCTCTCGCGCCTGGCGCAGACTGATGTGGGGCTCGACCGCACGTACCAGGCGCTGATTCGCGATCTGGTGACGCGCGACGGGAGGGGCGCTGGGGGTGGAGAACCACCGTCTGTGCAGCAGCTCCGCACGGCACAGCGCGCGTGGCTGGTGTATCGCGACACGGAGTGCCGGCGCCGCAATCAGGGACCGGAAGGCCCGCTGTGGGCACCCACGCGCGCTGCGTGTCTGGGAGGGTTCTCCGCGGCGCGAGAGCGGGAGCTGGGCGACGCACGCGCAAGGCTCGGGCGATGAGTTACACGCGCGCGGCTCGGGCGATCAGCCACCCCCGATGTGCGAAGGCTCTGGCGGGAGCGCTGATCGCACTCTCCGGCGTCGTACAGGCCGCACCGGCGCAATCCACCATGCACTCGCGGTTCGTGGCGCTCGCGGCGGCGCGCGGGATGACCGACAGCGCACGCCTGCATCGCCTCTTCGATCTCGACTGGGAATACCAGAATGTGGAGTACCCGGAATCTGCGACCTTCACCGGATATCCGGGCCAGAATGATCGCTGGACGGACTACTCGCTTCCCGCCATTCGGCGACACCGAATCGAGGTGCGCGATCGGGTGCCAGTGCTTCGCGCAATCGCGCGGGCACGACTGAATCCGCAGGACCAGTTGAGCTACGACCTGTTCCGGCGCGATGTGGAGGAATCGCTCGCGGCGCAGCGCTTTCCGGCGGACCTGATGGCGGTAACTCAGCGCGGCGGACCGCAGTACCTCGCGAACACGATCGCGTCCATGCCGGCGCGAACGCTCGAGGACTACCGGAACATCGTGGCACGCCTGCGCGGCATCCCCAGGGTGATCGCGGACACGCGCGTGCTCCTCGACAGCGGGCTGGTGCTGGGGATCACGCCACCGCGCATCACACTCCGTGACGTGCCGGCGCAACTCGATGCGCTGGTCCCCGACAGTGCACTGGCGAGTCCGTTGCTCGCACCGTTCACGCGGATGCCCGCCACGATAAGGAGCACCGACCGCGAGCAGCTCACGCAAGCGGCCGTGCGCGCGTATTCAGAGGTGCGCCCCGCATACCTCGCACTCGGAGCATATCTGCGTGACCGGTACATTCCCGGCGCGCGCGAGTCGATCGCGCGCAGCAGCCTGCCGAATGGGCATGCGTGGTACGCCTCGGATGTTCGTGAACAGACCACGCTGGACCGCACGCCGGCGGAAATTCACACGCTGGGCCTCCGTGAGGTCGCGCGAATCCGGTCGTCGATGGACAGCGTCATCCGCGTCATCGGATTCCGCGGCAGCTTCAGCGATTTCGCCGCGATGCTCCGCACCGATCCGCGCTTCTTCTACACGGATTCAGCAACGCTCGTGCGGGCCTATCGCGATATCGCGAAGCGCATCGATCCGGGCCTCGTTCGGTTGTTCGGCACGCTGCCGCGCCTCACATACGGCGTGGGCACCATTCCCAGCTGGTCGGCGCCATCACAGACCACCGCCTACTACCAGCAGGGCTCACCCGATGCCGGGCGGCCGGGCACCTTTGCGGTAAATACGTACCGGCTGGATGCGCGCCCCATCTGGGAGATGGAGGCGCTGACCGCGCACGAGGCGGTGCCGGGCCACCACCTGCAGATCGCGCTCGCGCAGGAGCTGCGCGACCTGCCTCCCTTCCGTCGCTATGCGGGCTATGGCGCGTTCCAGGAAGGGTGGGCACTCTACGCCGAGAGTCTGGGACCGGAGCTGGGTCTCTACGAGGACCCGTACTCGAAATTCGGTCAGCTCACCTACGAGATGTGGCGGGCGATTCGGCTGGTGATTGACACGGGTATTCACGAGCAGGGGTGGTCGCGTGATTCGGCAATCGCCTACTTCCGGGCGAACAGCGCCAAGACCGAGCAGGACATCGTGAGCGAGGTGGACCGATACATCGTGTGGCCGGGCCAGGCGCTGGCGTACAAGAGCGGCGAGCTCACGATCCGGGAGCTGCGCGCCAACGCCGAACGCCGTCTCGGATCGCGATTCGACATCCGCCGCTTTCACGATGCCGTGCTCGGGGAGGGCGCACTCCCGCTCGATGTCCTTTCAGCGAGAATGCGACAGTGGATCGATCGGGAGGCGGCGTCGCCACGCTGAGCTGGTGCCTGCAGGTGCGCCCCCCGTCGTCCTGAGCGGCCCCCCGTCGTGGGGGGGGGCCCGACGGGGATGGGGTGCGGCGAGGGCGGGGGGGGGGGGGGGG
>JBBSVF010000402.1:0-2578 GCA_038233745.1 Gemmatimonadales bacterium | reverse complement strand
AGCGGCGCGGTGCGCGGAATCAGATACAGCGCGAGGCAGACGAGCTGACTTCCACCCAGGATCGGCAGGTGGTGCGCTGACCATCCGAGTTCCGTCGTGCCCTTCACGGCGGCCGGTGATCCCATGAGCTTCATCGTCGCATCGAAGAGGAGGAACAGCGCGGCGATCGCCGTGAGCACGCGACCGGTCCACCGGGTGGCTCGTGTGGTGATTTCAGGGTGAGACATCGGCAGGGTGCGAGTGGAGTGAGGAGCGGCCGTGGCCATCGGGTATCTCCGTGAGGGGTCTTGTCACGTAGGACGGTCTCTGCGTCCGAAACTCATCGGTGACTCCGGAAATAATCTCGACCGGGTTTCGACGTCCTCGCTACTCAGGCACTTATGCGCTGAGCACCATCGGCAGTCCGAAGCGCGGAAAGAGCGTCTCCACATCCAGATATGACGTCATGCTGCTGACGCGATCCCCCCGCCGCTCCAGCATGAGCACGGCCCACGGTGTTGTGCCTCCATCGCGGTACTGGGCGAATGCTGGAGTGTCGCCTCCTCGTGCAGCAACGCGGTGAGCGCCTCGATGTCGTAGCGCTCGAAGGCATCCACATAGCGGTCGGCCGTTCCCTGCTGCGCGACGGAGATTTCGCCCGGCATCACTGCGGGATTGCGTGCGGATCGCGCGCTCGGCGGGGTCGAACTCGGGCGACGTGGCGATGCGATACAACCACGTCTTGAGCGACGACTGTCCGGCGAAGTGGTCGATTCCCTTCCACGCGCGCAGCATGGACTCCTGCACCGCGTCCTCCGCGTCGACCACGGAACCCAGCATGCGATAGCAGTGGCCCGTGAGCGCAGGGCGGTATTCCTCGAGCAATGCGGCGGCAGACATGCGGCTAGAATATCATGGAGGCCGCTGGCACGCGAGCGGGGCTGTCGGCGCTGGACGATCACGTTGCGAAGGGCCCGCGCGACAAGCCTTGGTCACAATGATCAGCACGAATGCGGTGCCGCGGTGCGCGCACTCACCTCAGCATCAACGCTGAGAGTAAATAGCCGAACGCTTACACCGGCACGCACGTCTCCGACCCGGGATTGGCGATGTCGAAGGTGCAGCGCGTGCTGCCAGTGGAATCCGTGACGAGCACCGTGACTTTCGACGTGCCATTGAAGGTCAGGCGCGAGGTGACGGAAAACGACGGTTGGGACGGGTCGTTCAGCACCTGCGTGATGGTTCCCGCGGCTGGATAGCCACCGGGCGTCTTCGGCAACACGACGCCACTGGTTGTCGTGAATATCGTGAACTCACCATTGGCGTCTGTGCCGGAATAGCGGATGTGCAGGCGATCTGTGCCGTCCAGAACGTGTGTGGCGGAAAGCAGACCACTGACTGTCGACGACGCCGTGTCCGCGAGTGTGTACGTGACGCCATCCTCGATCTGAGTTCCGGTCGCAAGGCGATCCACGCGCAGCGCCGCCGTCCGGCCCGGAGTGAATGAGGACTGCGGGGCGCGGGATCCGTCGAGCAGGTAGAAGGACGTGCGCACCGTGGCGCCATCTGTGGTCACGGGCGCGCAGACAAAGCCGTTGGTCGCCGCCGAATAGGGGCAGCCCGAGGTCGAGAGGGTGGCGGAGGGGAGGCCGATGTCGCCCACGCGCTCGTTGGCCGCGAGCAGCGCGGGATTGGCCAGCTCGGTCAGGACACCGGCGAGGCTCGTGGCAGCGCCAGGGTCCGTGAGAGAATCACTTCCGCAAGCTGACAAGGCCACGAACGAGGCCATGACGATGGCCGAGCGAAGACGATTATGCATGCGAGCTACCGGAAGATTGAGGAGGCGAAAACTGATGGCCACGAGATCACGCGGGGGAACACATGTCCGCTGTCTGATTCGTGAGGTCGACGATGCAGCGCGTGCTGCCACCCCTCGGCTCAGGCTGAACGTGGCGAACGGGGTGGTGATGCGATGGATAATGGTCATGTCAGGCTCCGATAGAGTAAGGAGCTGACAGTAGGCCCGTCGCGAAACCTGTCCTATACGTCAAATGACGTAGTCGACCGCCGGCAAGCCGATGTCACCCATCCGTTTCACAGCAGCACTCGGTGACGGATGGCGGAGTTCGCCCAATTGCCGTCGAGGCCAGCATAGGAGCCGGGGTCGGCAATCTCGCCACTATCGCACGTCGTCATGGGCCCGAGGAAAGTGAGCTTCAGCGGAACGCGGATGCAGTTGCCCATGCGACATCCCGAGACGGATAGCGACGAGGATACGCGACGAGTGGAAGGAAAAGGGTAGGACAGTTCTGCGCACAGTGCAACGGCGTTGGTTGGCGAATTGTCTTGATCGCTTGACATGTGACCTTATAGTCACCTATTCTTTCATCGTGGACGACGACCTGATCTTCCGTGCGCTCGCTGATCCCACGCGACGGCTGTTGCTCGACATGCTGCATGCGCGCGATGCGCGTACGCTCACCGAGCTCGCAGCGCCGCTCGAGATGACGCGTTTCGGGGTGATGAAGCACCTGCGGGTTCTGGAGGACGCGGAGCTCGTTGTCACGCGGCGTGTCGGCCGCGAGAAGCTTCACTATCT
>JBBSVF010000401.1:0-2590 GCA_038233745.1 Gemmatimonadales bacterium | reverse complement strand
GCCGGCGCGCGTGAAGGCGCAGCACGACAAGGGCAAGTTGAGCGCACGCGAGCGCCTGGATCTCCTGCTGGATGACGGCAGCTTCGTGGAACTCGACCGATTCGTGGTCCACCGCTCGCATGACTTCGGGCTCGAGAACCAACGGTACTTTGGCGATGGCGTGGTCACGGGCTACGGACGCATCGATGGCCGCCTCGTGTACGTGTTCTCGCAGGATTTCACCGTGTTCGGGGGTTCCCTCAGCGAGGCCTTCGCCGAGAAGATCTGCAAGGTGATGGATCTGGCGATCCGGAATGGCGCGCCGGTGATCGGACTGAACGACTCGGGCGGCGCCAGGATCCAGGAGGGCGTCGTCTCGCTCGGGGGATACGCCGAGATCTTCCTGCGCAACACCATGGCGTCGGGCGTAGTGCCGCAGATCAGCGCCATCCTCGGTCCGTGCGCCGGCGGCGCTGTGTACTCTCCTGCCATCACCGACTTCACGTACATGGTGCGCAAGACGAGCTACATGTTCGTCACGGGTCCGAACGTGGTGAAGACGGTGACGCACGAGGACGTGACGATGGAGGAACTCGGTGGTGCGGACACCCACAACCAGATCTCCGGCGTGGCGCACTTTGCGTACGACTCCGAGCCCGCCTGCCTGCAGGCGATTCGCGAACTGTTTCGCTACATCCCCGGCAATAACGTGGATGATCCGCCGCGCGGACGCGGCACCGACCCGCGCGATCGTCGCGACGAGGCGCTGCTGGATATCGTGCCCGCCAATCCGAACAAGCCGTACGACATGCGCGACGTGATCCGTCGCATCGTGGACGACGGCACCTTCTACGAAGTCCAGCCGGAGTTCGCGGGCAACATCCTGTGCGGGTACGCGCACCTCGGCGGGTACAGCGTCGGAATCGTCGCCAATCAGCCCGCCGTGCTCGCGGGTGTGCTCGACATCAACGCATCGGTGAAGGCCGCGCGATTCATCCGCTTCTGCGATGCCTTCAACATTCCCATCGTCACCCTTGAGGATGTGCCGGGATTCCTTCCGGGCGTGGCGCAGGAGTTGGGCGGCATCATCCGCCACGGTGCCAAGCTGCTGTATGCATACTGCGAAGCGACCGTCCCGAAGCTCACCGTGATCACGCGCAAGGCCTACGGCGGCGCGTATGACGTGATGAGTTCCAAGCATATCCGGGGCGATCTCAATCTCGCATGGCCCACCGCCGAAATTGCCGTAATGGGCCCCAAGGGCGCTGTGGAGATCCTCTTCCGCAAGGAGATCGCGGAGAGCAACGATGCCACGGCCGCCACCGATGCACGGATCAACGAGTATCGCGAGAAGTTCGCGCATCCGTACGTTGCGGCAGGGCGCGGCTATCTCGATGACATCATCGATCCGCGCGATACACGCCCGCGCCTTATTGATGCGCTCGACACGCTGCGCACAAAGCGGGACAGCAATCCGCCGAAAAAGCACGGCAACATTCCGCTCTGATGTTCACCAAGGTGCTGGTCGCCAATCGCGGCGAGATCGCGCTCCGGGTCATTCGCGCCTGCCGCGAGCTGGGTGTCAGGTCAGTGGCCGTCTACTCCGAGGCGGACGCAGGCTCGCCGCATGTGCGTGAGGCCGACGAGGCAGTACTGATCGGTCCGGCCCCGTCGGCGGAGTCGTACCTGAAGGGCGACACGATCATCGCCGCCGCGCTCGCGACCGGCGCCCAGGCGATTCATCCCGGCTACGGCTTCCTCTCCGAGCGCGAGTGGTTCGCCCGCGCCGTGCGCGACGCAGGACTTGTCTGGATCGGTCCTCCCGCGGAAGCCATTGCGGCGATGGGCAGCAAGACGGCCGCCCGAACGCTCGCCATTTCGGCTGGCACGCCGGTGGTACCGGGGACCACGACCGCGCTGCGCGACGCCGACGAGGCGCGTGCCACGGCGGAGCAGTTTGGCTATCCGGTGCTCCTGAAAGCCGCGGCGGGTGGAGGCGGCAAGGGCATGCGAGTGGTGCACAGTGCCGGCGAAATCGAGACAGCACTCGCGTCGGCCCAGCGCGAGGCGAAGAACGCCTTTGGCGATGACGCGGTGTACGTCGAGAAGTACATCGTGGGGCCGCGCCACGTGGAAATCCAGGTGCTGGGCGATCAGCACGGTACCATGCTGCACCTGGGAGAACGCGAGTGCTCGGTGCAACGCCGGCATCAGAAGATGATCGAGGAAGCGCCGAGCGTTGCGGTGTCACCCCAGCTGCGCGCGCGCATGGGGGCCGCGGCCGTGGCCGCCGCGAAGGCCGCAGGCTATGTGAATGCGGGAACCTGCGAGTTCCTGCTGGACGCACAGGGCGAGTTCTACTTCCTGGAGATGAACACGCGCATCCAGGTGGAGCATCCGGTCACGGAGTTCGTCACGGGTGTGGATCTTGTGCAGTGGCAGTTGCGCATCGCCGCCGGAGAGCGGCTGGCGTTCACTCAGGATGACGTGTCGCCGCGCGGGTGGTCCATCGAGTGACGCATCACGAGCGAAGATCCCGCCAATGGCTTCCTGCCATCCACGGGTCGCATCAGCTATTTACATGTGCCCGGTGGACCAGGCGTTCGCTGGG
>JBBSVF010000400.1:0-2596 GCA_038233745.1 Gemmatimonadales bacterium | reverse complement strand
CTATAAAGTGCTCTGACAGATTCCGTTTCGCAACCCCCTTCGGCGGATCCCCTCCTCGCCCTCTGGGTCCCTCGTGAGCACATTGACAGGAGGCAAGGCCCGCCTGAACGCGTCCCACGTCGCCCTTCCGCATTCTCCCTCTGAGCGCGCCATGGAAGACAACATCCATTCCGCCGAGCATCCGCCAGCCATTCCGCGGCGAGCGTTTCTGCAGCACCTAGGGGTTGCCGGCTCAGGGCGCGGTGAAGGCGCTGCTCACCGCGGTGACGAAATCACCAACGCCGTCTATCACGCCACCGGCGTGCGGGTGCGCAAGCTTCCCGTGACGGTCGAAGATCTGCTCGCGGCGGGATAGCACGAATGGGCGCGGCGCGACGTCTCACGCATGCCGATGTCCGGCGGATCGCCCTCGCGCTTCCGGACACCGTCGAGGGATCGCATAACGGAGACGACGATCTGCGCGTTGGTGGGAAGATCTTTGTAGGCCTGCGCGCCACCGCGCCTGAGCGTGTGAATCTGAAATCCACCTCGACAGTGGTGGATGCCCTCGTGCGTGCAGACCCCGACAGCTATCGCGATGCGTGGGGCGGGACCTGGCTTGGCGTGGATCTCGCCCGCGTGAGTCGCACGGCGCTTCGGGAATTGATCACTGACGCGTGGGAGCTTGCCCGACAGCGCTGAGCAGGCGCATCTGCGGCAGTTGACGCCGCTTCTTCCTCACGGCTCAGATCGCGACGGTGCTCACGGTAATGAGGTGTACCTCGGCGTCACAGAGCACACGCACCGGCACGGTGCTGCACCCCACGCCTCGGCTCACAACAAGCCGGCGGTCGCCCGGCCCCGGCAGCTCGTACTCGCCCGACGGATACGTGCGCGAGAGAGCCCCATGCGGCAGGTATGGCATCGCGCCGCCAGGCAGGACGATCTGCCCGCCGTGGGTATGCCCGCACAGGGCGACGTCGAAGGAGCGGTCGTCCGCGGCGAGCAGACCGTCAGGCGCGTGCATGAGCAACACACACGCACCGTGCGGCTCGTCGAGCAGCGAAGAATCTGGCGTGCCGCGGATGGGATCGTCGAATCCCACGATGCTCACGTCCTCATGAGGCGACGCGAGGCGCACGCGCTCGTTCACGAGCATCCGCACGCCAGCCGCGGCCATCGCGGTGGTGATCTCCGGCCGATTGGCGCGCAGATCGTGGTTGCCGTACACGCCGAACTTTCCCAGCGGTGCCGGCACACGCGCGAGCAGTGGCGCCAGCGCATGGATGTCGCTGCCGCGCACGCTCACGAGGTCGCCACCGAGCAGCAGGACGTCTGGGTGCAGCTCAGAGAGCGCGTCACAGGCCGCGCGAATCACACGCTCGTCGGTCGTGGCGCCGGCATGAAAATCTGAGGCAAACGCGATGCGGAGCGGTGGAGCACTCGCCGGCCGCGCCGCGGCGATCACATGCCGTGTCACTGCGACTGGCCGCGCCGCCTGCAGATGCATGGCGTACGCCGCCCGCGCCGCCCAGCGCGAGGGACGGAAGAC
Source organism: Gemmatimonadales bacterium (assembly GCA_038233745.1). GTDB lineage: Bacteria > Gemmatimonadota > Gemmatimonadetes > Gemmatimonadales > Gemmatimonadaceae > AG11. The sequence goes on along the minus strand of JBBSVF010000400.1, from coordinate 1,065 downwards.
CCGGTCCAGCACCATCTCCAGCCTGCGACGCTTGTTGTCGTCGCGCCGGTCGGCACCCGAATCGCGACGCTCCTCAGCGAGCGCATCGAGTCGCGCCTCATGGCGGCGGCGGGTCACGGCTCTCCGTGTTGTTGCATGAGCTTCGAATCAACAGAGTGAGCTTCCGCGGCGCTACTCTTACCCTCTCTTGGAGTGCTGTGTGCGATTACCTGGTACGAGAGTACAGCAGACTCATGTACCGAGTACTTGGTACGAGACTTCGCAACTGGCTCCGGGGGAGACTCCCGTGGGGGCCGCTGATTTTCTCGTACCCGGTACCGAGTACTGTGTACGGGTACCGGTACGGGATGTCGCGAATGGCCCCGGGCGAGACTCCCGGTCTGCGCCGTACTTATCATCCCGTCCGTACAACAAATACCCGTACCCGTACTCGGTACTCGGTACTCGTACTTCCCTGCAGCGGACTTTTCCTCGCAGAATCAAGCCAGCGCCCCGCCTCTCCCTGCCGCGATCCATCCACCGTTCCCACCGCGACCGCGAAAAGTCTCGTACCAGGTACCAGGTACTCCAGTCTGCAGGAAAGTACCCAGTACCAGGTACTCAGTACTCGTACTCGAGGAATCGTAGCCCGTGGAAAGTCCTCCCCCCATATTGCGATGACTGCCCCCGCGTCGAGCCCACATGCGTCGGCTCCGCACGAGCACTCACCCGCCCGCCCCTCCGAGGCATCGCCCCGCTGACCCCGCAATCACCCGCCCCGCATATGACCATCCGCGAAGTCCTCGATCCCGGGGATCGCGCTGTGGCGCAGGCGTACGATCTCCTCTCGCGCAGCTTCAGCCGCGAGGAACGCATTCACCTGGACGACTGGCTCGACACGCTGCAGGAGAAAGCCTCCCGCCTCACCACCGACACCGTCTGGCATCTGCTCGTGGCCGAGCATGAGCAGCAGGTGGTGGGGCTCACCTCCGGCACCTATCTCGGCAACCTCAACATCGGCGTCGTCGTGCGCGACATTCCCAATGTGGGCGTGGTGGCCGGCATCAGCTACGTGAATTACCGCCT
>JBBSVF010000399.1:0-2601 GCA_038233745.1 Gemmatimonadales bacterium | reverse complement strand
CGGGAAGCAGCGGACTGGGCTCACCCTTCTTCAGCACCGCGAGATACAACGCCGACGTCACGGGATGATCGTACGACGTCATGTCCAGCCACCCGGACGCCGCGCCGAAGTTGGTGCTCGCCAGGAACCACAGATACTTGCCACTGGCATCCCACGCGGGACTCTTCGCGTCGGCCAGCCCATCGGTGAGCTGCAGCTTCTGCCCGGTCTCCACATTGTACGCCCAGATCGCGCGGAACATGGACGGCAGCCGCTTCGCGTACGCGATCCACCGTCCGTCAGGACTGAACCGCGGCGCCAGCGACCGCTCGGGCACCATGTACTGGTCGGTGTCCACGTGGGTCGCCTTCCCGCTGGCCACCTCCACCACCCACAGTCGCAGATGCGTATCGTGGAACACGATGCGCCGCGCATCGGGACTCCACTCGGGCGTGTAGAAATGGCTGGGCTCCGGCAGCGCAATCGCGCGACGCGAACTCCCGTCCTGCGAGGCAATCACGAGCTGATACTCCCCGCTCGCATCGCTGAACCACGAGATCCACCGGCCGTCGGGTGACCATGCCGGATCGCGCTCCGCTGCCCCCGACGTCCCCGTGAGATTGCGCGCATCCCCCTTCTCGGCGGGTATCGTGAAGATCTCGCCCCGCGCCTCCACCGCGGCGCGCTTGCCGGTGGGCGACAGCGCGAGCGACGCAATCCGCTGCGACACGTCCTTCCACTGCGGCATCATCCACGGGAAGTCCCCGGTAGCCACGATGTCCACGCGATGCTCGCGGCCGGTGGCCGCATCGAGCTCGTGCACATACCCCGCCTGCTCGAACACCACTGCGTTCGCCGCGGTCGACGCATCCAGCGTCTTCACGTCGTAGTCGCGGAAGGTGGTCTGCTGCTTGAGAGCCTTCGTCCGCGTGTCGTACGACCACACATTACTCACACCGTCGCGATCGCTCAGGAAGTACACCACATCACCCACCCACGCCGGCGACATGTCCTTGCTCTCGGTCCAGGGCGGCGACGTTACCTCGTGCGTGGTCATGTTCTCGATCCAGATGGGACGGTTCTGCCCGCCGCGATAATTGCGGCGCTCCTCGTCCCACGAGTTGTTCATGCGATACGCGAGCATGCGTCCATCGGGGCTGATCTGCCCCTGATATGCACGCGGCATCGCCATCGGCGTCTCGGGCCCGCCGCCAACCCCCACCTTGTAGAAGCGCGGAATCGTGCCGGGTCCATTGCTCGCCCGCCCACTCGCGAACACCACCTCGCGGCCATCAGGAGTCCATCCCTGCACCTGATCGGCGCCGGGATGATACGTGAGCCGCCGAGGCTCACCGCCCTCCACCGGCACCGTGAACACGTCGACATTGCCGGCGTACTGTGCCGAGAAGGCGATGGTGCGCCCGTCTGGTGAGAGCGAGGGGTTGGAGGCCTCGCCCTGGAAGCTCGTGATCCTCCGTGCGACGCCACCACCGCGCCCACTCACCCAGATGTTGCCCGCATACGCGAATGCGATGTTCTCCCGGCTCACACTCGGCGACCTGAGCATGCGGGTCTGCGCCGCGAGCGGAGCGGCAAGGAGCAGTATCAGCGCGAGGGTGCGCAACGGGAGACGTGACATTCAGCAGATGGGTTGAGGGGTGCGCGAATGTATCCCGGCCGCTGGGCTCTGGATAGCGGATAACCCATCGCTGGACCCGGCGTATGCCGACTTCCATATTCTGCACACCATGTCGCCAACGCGTCGCGAAGTACTTGCACAGCTCGCCGCCCTCGTGGCGCTGCCCCTTCCCGCCTGGGCGTCGCTCGCCGCCGATCCGCTCGCTGGTACGATCGCCGAGTATCAGGCAGGGCGACGCCAGCGTCGCTACAGCGCGGAGGAGATCACTGCGCAGGCACTCGGCCGGTGCCGCACGCGAGGCATGTCGCTGCGCGCCATCGACGCACTGTCGACCACGGCACTGCGCGAGGCGCGCGATGCGGATGCTCGGCTTCGTCGCCGACGCATGCGCGGCCCACTCGACGGCGTGCCGGTGTTCGCAAAGTCCATCTACGACATGCGGGGGCTGCCCACCACCGCGTCGAACGCGGAGTGGGCGCGGCTCTTCCCCGAGCCCGCCGGGCGCGACGCACTCGAGGTGCAGCGCCTCCGCGCCGCCGGCGCAATCGTCCTGGGCAAGACCGCCGCCGATGACTTCGCATATCACGGGAACGGCACCAGCAGCTACACCGGACAGGTGCTCAATCCGCATGACCCGCGCGGTGTGATCACGCCCGGTGGCTCGAGCGCGGGATCGGCGGTCACTGTCGCCACCGGCATGGCCTTCGCCGCACTCGGCACCGACGACGGCGGCTCCAACCGCATTCCTGCGCAGGTCACCGGCGTGGTGGGGATGAAGCCCACCTTCGGACTCGTGCCGCGCACCGGTGTGATTCCTACCTGGCCATACCTGGACACCCACGGCCCGCTCGCGCGCACCGTTGCCGACGCAGCACTGCTGCTCGCCGTTGTGGCCGGTGCGTATCTCTCTGATCCGCTCGCTCTCACGGCGCCATGGCATGGCGCACCGCTCGCAACGCTGCGGGATGACGCACTGGCCGGTG
>JBBSVF010000398.1:0-2618 GCA_038233745.1 Gemmatimonadales bacterium | reverse complement strand
ATGGACGAGATCAAGGATGTCGCGAAGGACAGGGTCGCCCATCCGGAGCGTCCCCTTCCGCGGGGATTGGTGTCCATCGAGGGACTGCGACGTGCGCTGCGGCTGACGGTACTCCTGCTCTTTGCCTACGCGGCTCTCATTGGACTTTCACGCAACGCTACCGCGGGGGTGCTGTACGCGGCCACCATCGCGTATTCGCTCCTGATGTACCGGGAGTTCTTCGTGTCGGCACTGCTCACGAGACACCAGTTGGCGTATGCGGTGACGCATCAGCTCATCCTGCTTCCGATGTACCTGTTCGCGATCGCGATGGTTGCCCCTGCGGACGTCGCGAGTGCGCCCTCCGTCTGGTTCGCCCTGAGCGGTCTCGGCGCGTCGTTCGCGTACGAGATCAGTCGCAAGCTCGACCCCCATGCACTGCCGGTTCTCAACACCTATCTGCAGGTGCACGGTCGTGGCACGGTCGTCACGGCGATCGTCGTTGCGCTGGCGCTCCTGGCGCTCAGCACGGTGCGCATCGGCGTCCAGATCATTGTGTGGCCGGCGATCGCCATCATGCTGATCGTGCTTCCGCTCATCTACCTGAGCCCGCGGCGATTCAGGATCGTCGAAGGCACAGCGGCGCTCATGATGATCACGCAGATGTTCGCTCCCACTCTTCAGCATGCAATCGCTACCTCCAGATGATATCTGCACTGCTCGGTCCATGGTCGGACGCTGACACGATGGCACGCGAGGGGGGAGGCAAGGCGGAACGGCTCAGTCTCCTCGGCCGAGCCGGACATCGCGTGCCTCCGTGGGTGTGCGTGCCGGCCGCAATCTTCGACGTGTCGCGCAGGGCCTGCGGCGTCGACCTCCTGAGCCAGCACGTGGAACGCGATGAGGAGCTGTCGGCCGAGGTCACAGCGCGCTTCATGTCGCTCCGCATCGATGACAACCTGCGCTCAGCGATCCGAGACGCTCTGGACAAGGTCGGGATCGCGAACGCTGATCTCGCCGTTCGCTCCAGCGGCATCGGAGAGGATTCGGCAGAGCACTCGTTCGCCGGGCAATTCGATTCGTTTCTCTACGTGCGGGGCGAGGCCGCCATTCTCGACGCGCTGCACCAGTGCTGGGCATCGGCCTGGTCGTCGCGGAATCTGTCCTATCGGCGAGCGGCCGGACTCACCGACACGGTGAGGATGGGAGTGATCATCCAGCAGATGGTGAATTCGGAATCGGCGGGCGTCGCCTTCTCCCGCGATCCGCTGCATCCCGCCGACCGATCCAGGGTCATCGTCGAGAGTGTCTGGGGGCAGGGCGAAGGGCTGGTGAGTGGAGCGGTGGATGCAGATCGATTCGCGGTGGATCGTGACACACTGCAAGTGTGTGAGAGCCGGCTCGCCTCCAAGTCGCACGCGGTCGAGCGTGCGGAGAGTGGCGGTACACATACCATCGGCCTGCCGTACGACAGGGCCGCGGCACCCTCTCTCACCGAGCAGCAGGCGGCTGAAGTCGCCTCGCTTGCGCTCACACTGGAGCGCGAATGTGGAGCAGCGCAGGACATCGAATGGGCGTACGAGAACGGGCAGCTCCATTGCCTGCAGACACGGCCGATCACCACGCTGCCGCCCGACGCTCTGTTCGATCTCACTGTGAATGGCGGTGAACCGATCATCTGGGACAACTCGAACATCATCGAGAGTTTCGCCGGCGTCACGACGCCGCTGACGTTTACGCACGTCAATCGGTGCTACAGCGAGGTGTACTACCAGTTCTGCCGCCTCATGGGTGTGCCACCGGCCGTGATTCAGGAGAACGAAGCGACCTTCCGGAACATGCTCGGCCTCATCCGGGGTCGCATCTACTACAATCTGCTGAACTGGTATCGCCTGCTCGCGCTCCTTCCCGGCCTCGACCGCAGCGCCGGCTTCATGGAAACGATGATGGGCGTCCGCCAGTCGCTCTCGCCCGAACTACTCAGCGCTCTCGAGACGCACATGAGTGTTCCGCGCTACTCGCTCGGACAGCGCCTCGCGCTCCAGGTACGCGTCGTCTATCACATCGCCCGGTCTCGGCACTACATCGTCGACTTCATGTCCCGCATCGAACGGATCAGGACGCCGCTCGAACGACAGGACCTGAGAGCACTCTCCCTGACCGGGCAGCTCCGCCTCTACCGGATGCTCGAGGAGGAGGTGCTCAAGCACTGGACGGCGCCGATCGTCAACGACACCCGCACCATGGTGGCGTTCGGCATGCTCAAGTCGCTCACGACAAAGTGGATCGAGTGCGCCGATGGCCACGCGCCGGCCGTCGCGGGCTCATTGCAGAACGATCTCCTCTGCGGCGAGGGCGATCTGCTGAGCACCGAACCCACCCGGATGCTGATGCGGATTGCGCAGACCGTTGCGGCGGGCTCGGCGGATACCCGTGACCGGTTCATGCGCGAGGGGCCCGCCACCCTGGCCGCCTCGCTGCGCCAGGGGTTCGCACCTGAAATCGGCGTGCTGTTCGCCGAGTTCCTGGACAAGTACGGATTCCGCTGCGCCGACGAGCTGAAGCTGGAGGAACCCGATCTTCATGACGATCCCGGCTTCGCCCTCGCCTCGGTGCAGAGCTATGTGCGCATGCGGGCT
>JBBSVF010000397.1:0-2628 GCA_038233745.1 Gemmatimonadales bacterium | reverse complement strand
ATCGATCAGTATGCGCCGACGCGGTACTTCACACTCATCTATGGAGCTCGGCTGGAGGGCAACACCGCGTTTACCACTCCACCAGCGAACGCGGCGCTCGAGCAGGCGCTGGGCGTCCGTACGGGCGTCAGTCCCACCCGAGTGCACCTGAGCCCCAGAGCGGGTTTCACGTACACGTACAATCGCGATCGCAACAACGGCGGCGGGATGATGATGAACAATATCGGCACCTTCAACCGTGCGACCACAGGTGTGATCCGCGGGGGCATCGGGGAGTTTCGCGACCTGTTGCGCCCGGATGTGCTGGCAGACGCGAGCGCCGCCACAGGGTTGCCTGGCGGTACCGAGACACTCTCCTGTGTGGGCGCTGCTGTTCCGGCGATTGATTTCTCTCGCGCGGCGCTCGATCCGTCCACCCTCCCCACACAGTGTCTCACAGGCGCGGGGGCACTGGGCGAGCGTTCGCCGCGTGTGGCACTCATCGATCCGTCCTACGACGTGACGCGCCGTTGGCGTGCCTCGCTCGATTGGCAGACGAGTATCCGGCGGTACTCTGTGCGCGTGTCCGCCCTGGGGTCGTACGATCTGGCCTTGCCGAGCACGATCGACGCAAACTTCTCGGCCGTCCCGCGCTTGACCCTGCCGCTCGAGGGCGATCGCGCCGTCTACGTGACGCCGGCATCGATCGACGCGGGCAGCGGCGCAGTGTCCGCCGCCGAGTCGAGGCGGTCGGCGGCGTACGGCCGGGTGGGTGTGCTGAACTCGGATCTGCTCGGGTACGGATCGCAACTCTCGTTTTATGTCGCCCCCGATCCATTTGGAAGTAAGCCGCTCTATCGGTACAACTGGGGCATCGGCTACACACTTCAGAGCTCGCGTCGCCAGTATCGCGGCTTCGACGGGGCATCAGCGGGCGATCCGCGCGCCGTGGAATGGGCGCCCAGCGAGGGCGATGCGCGACATGTGATCACGGTGCAGGGCGGTTTCACCGTGTATTCAGTCGGCACACTTGTGCTCTCGGGCCGCGCGCAGTCTGGACTTCCCTTCACGCCGATTGTGCAGGGCGACATCGACGGTGACGGGCGCGGTGGCGATCGCGCCTACGTGCCCAATCCGGCTGCGACTACCGATCCGGGTGTTGCTGCCGGCGTGGCGTCTCTGATTGCCAACGGAGCGCCCGGCGCACGAGCGTGTCTCCTGGCCAGCCTCGGGCATCTCGCCGAGCGGAATGGATGCCGGGGGCCGAGGACGTACACGTTGAATATGCAGTTCACACCGCGAACGCCACGGCAGTGGGACCGGCGGATCGAGCCTACCATCTACTTGCAGAATGTGGCGGGAGGGATTGATCAACTGTTTCACGGATCGTCTGGGCTGCGCGGATGGGGCGCAGCGGCGCAGCCGGATCCCGTGCTGCTCGTGCCGCGCGCCTTCACCGCATCGACACCCGCGTTCCGTTATGACGTGAATCCCCGATTCGCCGACACGCGGCCGGCGAACAGCACCGTGCGCAATCCCTTCCGGCTCGTCCTCGATGTGTCGATCCGGCTGTCCACGGACTACGATCTCCAGACGCTGAGACGTTCCGTGGAGCCCGTGCGTGGACCGGAAGGGTGGCAGCGCCGGAACGCCGATTCGCTGATGGCGTTCTACCTGCGGCGAACCGGGAGCATCTACAAACTGCTCATCGACGAGTCCGATTCGCTGTTCCTGAGCAACAGGCAGATCGAGGCTCTGCAGCACGGGGACTCCGTGTATTCCAGTCAAGTGCGACAGATCTTTCGTCCACTGGCCGAGTTCCTGGCGCGGGGGAATGGTGCAGCGGGGAAGGCGGAGCTCGACAGTGCGCGAGCGACGCAGGACGCGTACTGGCGGGTGTTCTGGGAGCAGCCGGAGCGCGCGGATTCGGTGATCACTCCGCAACAGCGGGCGCTGATGCCCATGCTCGTGAACATGCTCGGGACGTCGCAAACGTCGCGAAAGGGGTCGAAGTACTACTTTGGCGGGCAGGTGACGGTGGAGGAGAAGAAGTATCTGCCGCGGAAATAGCGGTGCGTCACCACCCCGAGCACAGGGGGGGATTGCCTTTGAAATCCACCCGCGAATGCTCCATTACGGCTCCACGAATCGGCGCGCCTTCACCTTCAGCGCGCGGTTTTCGACTTCAACCTGGTGAGCGTCATGCGGATCCGATGCGTGGTTACGGCCGTGCTTGACTTGGCTACAGCGGGCGCCTGTCGTCATGAGCCTCGCACATTGCCCACCGAGCCACCCTACTTCGAAGGCCGTATGGGCCAGCGCTCCTTCGCGAAGGACAGCGGCGGTCCGGCCGGGCTTTGGCTAATCTGCGTGAAGCGTCTTCGCGATGGCGATGGTGTCACCCCGGAAGGATACTTCCGAATGGATTCGCTCACGCACGTTGTGGACGCAACTCACGGGCGGCTCAAGTGGGACGTGAAGTCAAGCCCCAGTTGGAACCGTTCCTTCGTGCGGGTCTGGACGCGCGGCGTACCGCCGAGTCGAACGAGTCTCGAGGTATGGGGTCGTGCGGATATCGTGGTGATCGACTCTGTCGGTCGCTGATGCTGCGCGGCGTCACCGGTTTGTCCTGGCCGACGCTCGGCTCCT
>JBBSVF010000396.1:0-2643 GCA_038233745.1 Gemmatimonadales bacterium | reverse complement strand
TTCCGTCGCGCACGCGGGTCCTCGAGGAGGGCGACATCATCTCCATCGATCTCGGCGTGGGATTCAAGGGCTACTTCACGGACTCCGCGATGACCGTCCCGGTGGGCGAGGTGGATGCCACGACTCAGCGGCTGCTGGACGTGACGGCTGCGTCGCTCGAGGCGGCGATCGCGGTGGCGCTCCCCGGGAATCATCTGGGCGACGTGGGCAACGCGGTGCAGCGCGTGGTGGAGGCTGCCGGGTTCAGCGTCGTCCGGGATCTCGTGGGCCATGGCATTGGCGTGGAGTTTCACGAGGAGCCGCAGGTGGCCAATTACGGCAAGCCGAAGCGCGGGCTGAAATTGATACCGGGCCTCACGCTGGCCATCGAGCCGATGGTGAACGTGGGCGGACCGGCCACCCGCACCCTCGCCGACAAGTGGACGATCGTCACCGTTGACGACTCGCGCTCGGCGCATTTCGAGCATACAGTGGCGATCACCGCCGACGGAAACCGGGTGCTGACTGCGTAACTGGCGGGGCCGCGAAGGAGAGCGGTGCGGCCACTCAACACTGGCACCGGATTCCGCGTAGTCCAGCAGGGGCCGTTGCGCCCACCTCCCACCAGTTCCGGAGTATCCATGCGAGCACCCGCTCTCCTCGCCGTCACGCGTTCTCTGGCGGTCGCCGGCGTTCTTGCGGCCACTGTCGCCGCGCCCCTGGCGGCGCAGTCGCGCATAACGACGCCCAAGGAGCAGTTCGGCTTCAACATCGGCGACGATTACAAACTGGCCAACTACACGCAGTTCGAGACGTACTGGCGCAAGCTGGCCAAGCAATCGAACCGCATGCGGCTCGTGGAGATCGGGCGGACAGCGGAGAATCGCCCGCAGCTCATGGGCATCATCTCGTCTCCGGCCAACATCGCGCGGCTCGACCGGTACCGCGACATCTCGCGTCGACTGGCGTCGGCCGAGGGCGTGAGCGAGAGCGAGGCGCGCGCGCTGGCGAAAGAAGGCAAGGCGGTGGTATGGATCGACGGTGGCCTGCACGCTACCGAGGTGCTGGGCGCCGCGCAGCTCATGGAGACGGTGTACCAGCTCCTGAGCCGGAACGACGCGGAGACGATGCGCTTCCTGAATGACTGCATCATCCTGGCAGTCCATGCCAATCCGGACGGCATGGAGCTCGTGTCCAACTGGTACATGAAGGACGCGGACACGCTGAAGCGGAACATGAACATTCCGCGTCTTTACCAGAAGTACGTGGGGCACGACAACAACCGCGACTTCTACATGAACAACCAGCCCGAGTCGCGGAACATCAACCATGTGCTGTACTGGGACTGGTTTCCGCAGATCGTCTACAACCATCACCAGACCGGACCAGCGGGTACGGTGATGTTCGCGCCGCCTTTCCGCGATCCATTCAACTACAATTTCGATCCCCTCATTCCCGTGGAGCTGGATCTCGTGGCGGCGAGCATGCATTCGCGCTTCGAGGCCGAGGGAAAGCCGGGGGTGACCATGCGCTCGGGGTCCACGTATTCCACGTGGTGGAATGGCGGGCTGCGGACGACGCCGTACTTCCACAACATGATCGGACTGCTGACGGAAACGATCGGCAGTCCCACGCCGCAGACGATTCCCTTCATCCCCGATCAGCAACTGCCGCGCGCCGATCTGCCGTATCCCATCGCGCCGCAGCCGTGGCACTTCCGGCAGTCGATTGAATATTCGCTGACCGCCAATCGCGCCGTGCTGGATATCGCGTCGCGCGAGAAGGAGAACCTGCTGTTCAACATCTGGCGCATGGGGCGCAACTCGATCGATCGTGGCAATCGGGACACGTGGACTTCGAGCCCGACCGACATCGAGGCCGTGAAGAAGGCCATCGAGAAGGATCGCACGGCGAGCGCGACGACGACGACGCGTGGTGGCGCCGGATCCGGCGCGGTGGGTGATCCGGTGTTCCAGTTCGGACGCGGCGCCGACCCGAAGTACTTCGAAACCGTATTGCGGGCGCCCGGCCGTCGCGATCCGCGGGGCTATATCCTGAGCGCCGATCAACCGGACTTCCCGACCGCGGTGAAGTTCATCAACACGCTTCGGCACGAGGGCATCACCGTGCATCGCGCGACGGCGCCGTTCACGGTGACGGGTCGTCGGTACCCGGTGAATACCCTCGTGGTGAAGAGTGCGCAGGCCTTCCGGCCCTACATTTTGGATTCGTTCGAGCCGCAGGATCACCCGAATGACTTTGCCTATCCGGGCGGGCCGCCGAAGCGTCCGTATGACAATGCCGGCTACACGCTCGCTTATCAAATGGGCGTGCAGTTCGATCGCATTCTCGACGGATTCGACGGACCGTTCGAGGTCGTGCGCGGACTCGTCTCGCCGCCGCCGGGTACCGTCGCTACCGTTGCGACGCCCGCGGGATATCTGGTGAGCCACAAGGTGAACGACGCCGTCATTGGCGTGAACCGTGCTCTCAAGGCCGGTGGTGAGGTGTACATGCTCACCTCGACGGTGAGTGCCGGCGGCGAGAGCTGGCCGGCCGGCACCTTCTGGTTTGCGGCGACACCGGCCAACACCACATTGCTCCGCGATCTCGCGCGCACGAATGGCGTGAGTGCCACGGGCACCATGGCGCGCCCCGGTGCCG
>JBBSVF010000395.1:0-2661 GCA_038233745.1 Gemmatimonadales bacterium | reverse complement strand
CGGTGACGATTCTGGAGAGCGCGCTCCGGCGGCCGAGGCTCGTCGTCGGACTACCACTTCTCGTGGGGTTGATCGTCGGGCTGATCGGGTTGTTCAGCCCGCGCACCTTTACGTCATCCGCGCAGTTCGTGCCGCAGTCGACGGACCTCTCCGCCTCGAAGGTGGCGGGACTCGCCGCTCAGTTCGGCGTGGCCGTGCCGGGAATGGGTGGTGGCCAATCCCCCGATGCATACGCGGCGGTCGTGAAGTCGCGAAGCGATCTATCCGGCCTCGTCGATTCCACCTACCGCTTCGAAGTCAACGGACAGCAATACGCCGGAGATCTGGTGTCGCTGTACAAGACACGGGGAGACACGCCCGCCGATCGACATGAGCGCGCTGTCAAGGAACTTGCCAAGGCGGTCAGCGTGGACATCGGCCTGAAGAGCGGCGTCATCGCCGTGAAGGTGAAGGCCCGCTGGGCGCCGCTGGCGCAGCAACTCTGCCAGCACATTCTGAACTATGTGAACGCTCACAATCTCGCGACACGGCAGGCCCAGGCGCTCGCCGAGAAGCAGTTCTATGACTCCCGATTCGAGAGTGCGACGGTGGATCTCCGCGCGGCCGAGGACGCGCTCCAGCAGTTCTTGACGAGCAATCGCATCGGGGTCGCCGACTCCCCACGTCTGGCGCGCGAGGAAGATCGATTGCGTCGTCTCATCTCCATGCGACAGCAGGTCTTCACGTCATTGATGCAGGCGCGCGATCAGGCGGCCATGGATGCCGTGCACAGCACGCCCGCTATCAGCGTCATCGATCATCCGGATCTGCCGTATCGCCCGGACTCCCGTCTGCTGCTCCTGAAGGTCGTCGTCGGCGTGCTGGCGTCCTTCGTAGTGGCGTGTGCCATTGCCGTCACCCTCGATCGCCTCGCTGCGGTGAAGCGCACGCAGCCCACCACCATGGGGAGACTCTCCGCGCTGTGGAACGCCGCGCTGCGGCGCCTCTTCTTCCTGCGCGCTCGCGCCTGAGCCGACGTGGTGGCGAGGAGCACAAAAAGGATGCAATTACGCCAGAAAGGCGAGGACCTCCTCCGGCGATACCGTCGCGGCGCCCAGTTTCCCCACCTCCACTCCTGCCGCCATGTTCGCGATCATGGCGGCCTCGGTGATCGACGCACCGCCGGCGAGCATCGTGGCGAGGTAGGCGGACACCGTGTCGCCTGCGCCCACGACATCGTAGATCTCCCGGGCGTAACTGGGGATGGTGACGACGTCCGCGTCATCCGACACGAGAACCATTCCGTGTTCGCCGAGGGTCAGCAGCAGATGGCGGACACCGAGTCGCGGCAGTACGAGCCTGAGGGCTTGGGGATCACTGAGCTCCACTTCGGCGCCGAGGGCGCCTTCGAGCTCCCGGAGATTCGGCTTGAAGACGGTTGATCCACCGTAGGCGAAGAAGTTCCGGAACTTCGGGTCGACCACCACGGGAATGCCTCTGCGCGCCGCAGTCCCGAGCGCCGCCGCGATCACGCGGGGTGACAGCACGCCCTTGTTATAGTCCTCAAGCACGACGGCATCGGCGGTTGCCACCGCCGCTGTGGTCAGGGCAACGAGCTCGAGGATCTCCGGTTCGCTCAGCTCCGAGTCATCCTCCTCATCGATGCGGACGAGCTGCTGCGCGCGCGCGACAATGCGTGTCTTCTGCGTCGTGCAGCGAGCGGCCACCGCAATCGACGCGTCGCCCCCGGCGATCGCGAGCATCTGGCGAAGTCGCCCTCCCGCCGGATCGTCGCCCGCCACCGCGACCAGCTCGCAGCGCGCCCCAACGGCGGTCACATTCTGGGCCACATTGCCAGCGCCGCCGAGTGCGTGCCGCCGCTCCCGAACCCGCACGATGGGGACCGGTGCCTCCGGCGAGATCCGCTCGACGTCGCCGTCCAGGTACACGTCGAGCATCGCATCCCCGATGACAGCCACGCGCTTCCGCGAGGCGAGGTGCAGGAGCTCAGCGACACGGGCACGGGGCAACGATTCGGACATGGCTCGCGGATCATAGTCCGGCTGCGGGATGGCGTCAACAATGCGGCTGTGGTCGGCACATCCATTGACTATATTGCAGGTCACCAGGCTTTCCGCGCCACGCCCAACTCCGCCGCTTGCCAGCCTTTACCGAGCGCCTCGCCGCCTCCACGAAAGCCAAGCTCTCCACCGTCCAGTCGTACTTCGCACTGGCCGGCCGCGCGCTGGGCTTCATTTTCGTGCGGCCATTCTACCTGCAGGATCTCATTCAGCAGATGGACGAGATCGGCGTGAAATCCCTCGGCATCGTGCTGCTCACGGGATTCTTCACCGGCATGGTGCTGGCGCTTCAGTCGAGTGTGCAACTCGCGACCTTCGGGGCCACGATGTACATCGGACGTCTCGTGGCGGGCTCCATGATCCGGGAGCTGGGGCCGGTGCTTGCAGGACTCATGGTGGCGGGACGCGTGGGGTCAGTCATTGCCGCGCAGCTGGGATCCATGCGGGTGACCGAGCAGATCGATGCCCTGAATACCCTGGGCACCGATCCCATCAAGAAGCTGGTCACTCCACGTGTGCTCGCGGCGCTCATCATGATGCCACTGCTCACGGTGATCAATGACTTCGTGGGTATCCTGGGTGGCAACCTGATTTCCACGCT
>JBBSVF010000394.1:0-2692 GCA_038233745.1 Gemmatimonadales bacterium | reverse complement strand
TGCGTCGAACACGAAAGGCACGGACCGGAGAATATCCGCCGATTCGCGGAGAAGTGCTATACTGGCGCTATCATGGCGTATGAGGAACGCAACAACAGCATCTGTTGCCCCAGCCCAGGCCAGCGCGAGTGGGTTTTCAGATGCCTCCGCAGACACTCGCAGTCGCGCATTCCACCTCGCTGCGCGCTCGTAATCCTCCAGATAGAGCGACGTCTCGATCACGAAGGGGAGCAGCCGGTACAGCGTCCACGCCACCTCCCCGCTCCGCTCCGCCAGCGCCAGCCCCGCTTCGCCAACGGCGAGCGCACCCGCGTTGTCGCCCTCCGTCATGAGCAGCCCCGCCATGCCGGTATGTACCGGCACCGCGATGTGCACGTCCAGCCCCTCACCCCCGCCCTCGGCGCCCGCGATTCGCCAGGCTTCCTCGATGTGCACCCTCGCCTGCGCGAGGTCGCCGAGTCCGCGATGAATGAGACCGGTCCACACGAGGAGACGCGGAAGGACTGCATGCTGACCCAGCGCGCGAGCGGCGGGTATGGCCTGGCCGGCCAGGGCCAGAGCCGCCGGCCACTCACCCACTCCTGACATGTACTCGATGGCCACCTCGGCGCTCCAGAGTCGCAGCACCGGCGACTCGAGCTGGTCGGCGTACCGCTGGCTGGCCCGCACATGATGCGACGTGCTGGCCGCATCGCCGGTGAGGCCGCCCAGCACCGCCATCGCCCAGTGCGCGGACCACGAGAGCACAGCATCGCCGCTCTCCTCCGCGAGGGCGATGGCCCGCTCCCCATGCGCGCGGGCCTCGCCGCGCGCGCCCGTCCACACATTCAGCAGCACCAGCGCGCGATGCACGCGTGCGAGCAGTGCAGGATCCCCAAGGCGAAGCGCCACGGAGAGCGACTCCTCGATGCGCACGCGCGCCTCGCTGCGCTGGCCCAGCGACTGCAACGACGCAGCCCGTGCGAGGTCGATGCGCACGGCGAGGTCCTCGTTGCCCGCACGCGTGGCCGCGTCGTGCGCTGCGGAGAGATGCGTGAGCGCCCGCGTGTGGTCGCCTGCGGTAAAGGCGATGAGTCCCAGTCGTCGCGAACTTTCCGCCAGCAGCGCGTCGTCACCTGCGACCGCGCCCTCGGCATGCAGCGAGGTCCAGAGTGCCGTGGCGGAGTTGGCGTCGCCCTGGCGATGATGCGCACGCGCCAGCAGCGCCTGCGCCGCGCGACGCAACGGTGGAGCGGGATCGCGGCCGAGTGCGGCGGTGAGGTACGCCGCGGCAGAGCTGTCCGCATAGCGACGGAGCGCCGCATGGCCCGCGCGCACGAGAAACTCCGCAGTGCGCTCGCTCTGCAACGCGGGACCGGCCTGGGACGCGTGGAAGGCAATCGCGTCCAGGAGTGCATCCGAGTGAGTGTCGGCGCGGGATTGCAGCGCCTGTGCGATTCGCGCATGCAGCAGCTGCAGGCGTGGACGGGGGATACCGTGAAGCACCGCATCGCGGGCAATGGGGTGCTCCATGTCGTACGCATCCGCCTCACCAGCCACCACGAGCCCACTTGTCACGAGCGCATCAAGCTCCGGGAGCAGCGATGCCGGGGCATGGCCGGAGAGCTCGGCGAGCCGGATCACCGACACACTGGAGCCGGCGATCGCGATGAGCTCCAGCAACTCTCTGCCCTGTGGCGCGAGCTCCTCGATGCGCACTTGCAGCGCATCGCCGATGCTCCGCGGCAGCACGCGCGCGTCGGCGTCCCAGCCTGACCACGCATTACGATCGTGCACGAGTGCCCCGCTCTCCACCAGCGACTGCAGGGTCTTCGCGATGAAGTACGGATTCCCCTGTGTACGCGTGTGCAGTCGCTGCGCGAGAAGGCGCACTTGTTCGGGTGGCGCCGAGAAGGTGCCGGAGAGCAGCTCTCGTGTGTCGCCCTCGCTCAGCGCCGAGAGCTCCAGCATGTCCACTTCGCGCTCGGCGTCGAGCGCGCGGAGCATGTGGACGAGCGCACCAGGAGTGGGAGCGGCGGCGTCGGTGAATGCGGCCATCACGAGCAGCCGGCGTGGGGCACCGTCGCGCGCGAGCTGGTGGATGAGGAACTGGATCAGCTCCAGCGAGGCGTCGTCCAGCCACTGCAGGTTGTCGAGCACCACCAGCAGCGGCGCGCGCGCGGCGAGACGCTCCAGCAGTTGCAGCAGGCCCCATCGCATCCGGATGCGACGGTCGCCATCGCCGCCGTCGGCCGGCGACGTATCGAACACGCCAGGCAGCACCAGCGCGAGATCGGCGCTCGCACCGCGGGTGAGCACGGTGAGGGTGGATGGCTCGAGAGTGCGGAGCAATGGCACGAGTGCATCGGCAACAATGGCATACGGCGTCACCGCCTCGGCGGCGTAGCCTCGTCCCACGGCCACCTGGAATCCGCGTGCTGCTGCGTCAGCGATCGCGTCTGCCAGGAGGCGGCTCTTGCCCGAGCCCGCCGGTCCGCGCAGCACGGTGCAGGTCGGGCGCCCCGCCACCGCGCGATCGAGCGCGGTATGCAGTGCAGCGCGCTGCGTGGTGCGACCCACGAGCGCGAGCGGAGGAAGGGTGCTGGACACCCGCCAAATGTCCGGTACGGGGAGGGGCGGGACAAGGCGATGCGTCGCGCGGCGCCGTCGTCCTGAGCGGAGCGAAGGACCTGCAGTTGGGCGTCGTCCTGAG
>JBBSVF010000393.1:0-2701 GCA_038233745.1 Gemmatimonadales bacterium | reverse complement strand
CGATGCGCCCCTTGGATATGGATGGGCCTGGGACGACCTGGATGATTCGTACTCTGCGGGCGTGGACGCCCTGTATTTCAACGAGGGCTTCACCGAGGTCGTGGTGCGCGGTGGCGCGCGTGCGGGCGATCCGGTGACTGTGCAGACGCGACCGGCCTCGTCGTATCCGGCGCTCATCGTGCGAGCCGCGACGGTGGCCTCACTGCGACCAGGCGCGAGTGCCGCAGACTCTGCGGCCGCTCGTGCGCGAATCACCGTCTCGCAGGACTCCAGCCGGCTCGGCGTACTGGTGAGCGGAACGATCGCGGCGGGCGACAGTGCCGTGAGCGAACTGACCTTTCGCGATCAACGCGCGGCCTTTCTGGCGGCGTTTCGCGAAGCGTTGGTCGCACGCGGCGTCACGGTGGCGGGGCGGGTGCGCGATACGTCACTCGCGACGACACGACTGGTGACGCTGGTGTCGCCGACGCTGCGGGAGGTGATGCCGCTGTTCGAGAAGCCATCGCAGAACCAGATTGGCGAGATTCTCATCAAGACGCTCGGACGCGAGAAGGGGGGCGCCGGACGGGCGGACAGCGGCGCGGTGGTCGTGAGCCAACAGCTGCGCAGCTGGGGCGTGGCTCCGGACGCCTTCGCCCTGCATGACGGCAGCGGACTGTCGCGGCACGACTACGTGAGCCCACGCGCCATTATCACGGTGCTCGATGCCATGCGGCGGAGCGCGGCGTTCCGCATCTTCTACGACGCACTGCCGATCGCCGGCGTGGATGGCACGATCCGCAACCGGATGCGGGGGACGGTGGCCGCGGGCAACGTGCATGCAAAGACCGGGACACTCGACAAGGCGCGCTCGCTGTCCGGCTATGTGACGACTGCCGACGGGCGAGTGTTGCTGTTCAGCGCCCTGTGCAACAACTACAGCGTGCCCACGCGGCGGGTGGATCAGGTGACGGACGCGCTGGGTGTGCGCCTGGCCGGCATGCGACTCACGCGGTGACGTTCACGCGTCTGGATGTGTACGAGGCGAGCACGCACATGCTCGCGCAGGCCCGCGCACTTCCGGATGAGTCGGTGGCGCTCGACGACGCACTTGGCCGCGTGCTCTCGCAGTCCGTGAGATCGGAGGTGTTTCTTCCGACGTGCGACAATGCGAGCATGGACGGTTTCGCCGTGCGTGCGGCGGATGTCGCGGGCGCGAGACTGGAGCATCCAGTTGTGCTGCGACTCGTCGGGACTGTCGCCGCCGGCGGACGGGCGCTCACGGCGGTGGAGGCTGGAACCGCAGTGCGGATCATGACAGGAGCGCCTGTTCCGCCCGGGGCCGATTCGGTGGTGCGTGTGGAGGACACCGCGAGCGATGCCGACGCGGTGACGATTCGCGGTGATCGCGACGCGCTGCGGAACATCCGCCGTCGTGGGGAGGATATCCGTGCCGGCGAGGAGGTGCTCGGCATTGGCTCACCCATCGGCGCGGCGCAGCTCGGCGTGCTGGCGTCCATCGGGTGCGGTGCGCCCTCCGTGTACCGCCAACCTCGCGTGGCCATTCTCGCCACGGGCGACGAGCTGGTGATGGTGGATCAGTTCGACCAGGTCCGCTCCGGCGACCGCATCGTGAGCTCCAACAGTCACGCGCTCGCTGCCGCGGTGCGCGAGGCAGGAGGCATTCCGGTGCCGCTCGGCATTGCGCGGGATACCCCCGACGACATTGCGCGCTGTCTCGGTGCCGCCGAGGGGTGCGACATGGTGCTCACGTGCGGAGGCGTGTCGGTCGGAGACTTCGACTTCACGCGGCGCGTGGTGACGTCGCTCGGGGGCGAACTCTCCCTGTGGCGCATCCGCATGCGCCCCGGTGCGCCTCTCGCCTTCGGCTCGCTCTTCGGCGTGCCCTGGCTGGGATTGCCCGGCAATCCTGTCTCGGCCCTCGTGACATTCGAGCTGTTCGGGCGCCCGCTGCTTCGCACGCTCGCGGGGCATGCACGTCCTCACCGCCGCACGATCGCCGTGGCAACCGGCGAGCAGATTTCGCTCGGCGCACCACTCACCCACTTCCTGCGGGTGGTGCTCGAAGACGACGGCGACGCGACCGTTCGGCGCGCACATCTCACCGGCGCCCAGAGCAGCGGGATGCTCACGAGCATGTCGCGTGCACACGCCCTCCTGGTAGTGCCACCCGAGCCCCAGTCTGTTGCTGCGGGGACGATTCTCCGCGCGCTGCCCCTCGAGGGCGACCTCGGCGGTTCCCTGTCGTTTCTCCAGTGACAGACGCCGAGGTGCGTGCCGAACTGCTGCGCGCCGACCTGGTGCGTCGGTTCCGGACGTCCACGCGGACCATCACCATCCGCGAGCGACCGGTCTCGCTGCTGAGTCCTGCCAACGCGGACGACCTGATCAGCGAGGACGACTATGTGATGGACGAGCGTCTGCCGTACTGGGCCGACCTCTGGCCGTCAGCGCTCACACTCGCCAGGGAAGTCTCGATGATGCGACTCGGGGGACAGCGCGTGCTGGAGCTCGGATGCGGGCTGGGTGCGGTGGCTGTGGGCGCGACCATGGCCGGCGCTCGCGTGACCGCCACCGACTATTACCCGGATGCGGTGGAGTTCGCGCGCCTGAATGTGTTCGAGAATACCGGCGCCGAGATCGAGGCGCGCATGGTGAACTGGGTGGACATGCCCGCGGACCTGGGGCGCTTCGACGTGGT
>JBBSVF010000392.1:0-2718 GCA_038233745.1 Gemmatimonadales bacterium | reverse complement strand
AGCCGAGCGCTGACAGCCGAGCGCTCCCCAGCCCCGTGGCGATCCCCACCCGTCGCCGTTAAAAAACTGCAAGCCGAGAGCTGTCAGCCGAGAACTGACAGCGTGACCTGCAGATCCTTCGCTGCGCTCAGGACGACGATTGCACCCCGACCCCCGACCGTCGCCCTGCGCGTAGCGACCCGTTACCGCTCCCGCACCACCCTCCCTCCCGGCATCACGACCTCCACCTTCCGCACCGCTCCGATATCGGAAACCGGATCCCCCACCATCCCCACCAGATCCGCGATCGCCCCCGCCTTCACCACTCCCAGCTGCCCCGCCATGTGCAGCAGCCGGGCATTCACACTCGTCGCCGCCGTGAGCGCCTGCAGCGGCGAAAGGCCGTACGCCACCAGCAACTCCAGCTCGCGCCCGTTCTCCCCAGGCGAGAACACCCCCACGTCGCTGCCATTGCAGATCGTCACCCCTTCCGCGATCGCCAGCCGCATGCTCGCACGTTTCTCCACGATTCTCGGTGGCTCCGGCATCCCCGGCGACCAGCCTCGGTACTGCGAGATCGCATCGCCCGCCGCGATCGTTGGGCAGAGCGCGATACCTGCGGTCGCCATCGCGCGGAACACCTCGCGCGTTCCGCCGTCGCCATGCTCGATCGTCTCCACGCCAGCGGCGATCGCGCGACGCATTCCCTCCGCCGTTGAGGCATGCACCACCACCGGTCGCCCCGAACTCGACGCAATCTCCACGATCTGCCGGAGTTCGCTCTCCGTGAAGGTGGGACGCGCCTCGCCATTCGGCCCCCATCGGTAATCGGCGTACACCTTGATCCAGTCCGCACCATGGCCGATCTGATCGCGCACCACGCGCGGCAGTGATGCGCCATCGGCCTCCTCGGCGCCCTGCGGAAGTTCCACGTCGCCGGTGTAATGCGGCCCGTAACTTCCGGTGGCCACGATCGCTCGCGTCGTCACGAACATGCGAGGCCCAGGAATGATTCCCTGTGCGATGGCGCGCTTGAGCCCCACGTCGGCGTAGCCCGCGCCCTCCGTCCCAAGATCGCGCACCGTCGTGAAGCCGGCCATCAACGTGGCCCTCGCGTGATTCGTGGCGCGCGCCACGCGCAGCGCCAGCGGCTCGCGCAACACCTGATCATCCCACGGCGTTTCGTCGTACGGGTGCAGCAGGAGATGCGAGTGCATCTCGATCAGTCCCGGCGTGAGCGTCATTCCGGGCAGGCTGACGCGCCTCGCCGTCGCAGGGATGGAGACCGACGCCGTGGGGCCGGCCGAGAGGATGCGCGAACCCCGGACCACCACCGACCATCCGGTGTGCATCGCCACGCCGTCGAACACGCGATCTGCGGTGATGACGGTGAGGCTGGAGTCGGTTGGCCCGACGCCCTGCGCGCCGAGCAGGAGAGGGCAGGCGAGCGCGGCCGCGAGACACAGGCGCGCCGCGGCACGATGAGAAGTAATGGACATGCTCCAATGATGACGCCCGGCGAGCATCTCCGCGAGGTTGCTGAGTCGTGGCACTTTCAGCATCCTCTGGTATGCAGCCGTATCCGTGAGATACGTCATCCATTCCCCGTCACTCCACCACGATGTCCCGCTGCCTGCTCACGTTTGCGCTCCTCACGAGCGCCGCCTCCTCCGCTCTGGCGCAGACCTCCTCACGCCGCGCGCTCACCCCCGACGACTGGGATCGCTGGCGCTCGATCTCTGGCACCACCGTGAGCCCCGACGGCCACTACGTGGCGTACTCGCTCGTGCCGCAGGTGGGCGACGGCGAGCTCGTGGTGCGCGCCACCCAGGGCAGCGCCGAGTGGCATGTGCCCCGCGGCTTCATCGGGCGTCCGCAGTTGCAGGCGGGCTATCAGGCGGGCGACTCGTCGATTGCGGTGACACCGGCGGCGTTCAGCCGCGACAGCCGGTGGGCGGCAGTCCTCGTGTCGCCCACTCGCGCCGAGGTCGACGCCGAGCGCCGTCGCGCGCGGCGGGGCGCCACAGCGCTGCGCAATGCGCTCGCGCTCGTGGACCTGTCGACGGGCAAGGTGACCACGATCTCGCGCGTACGATCGTTCAAGGTGCCCCGGGAGGGTGCAAGTGTGGTGGCGTACCTTCTGGAAGGCGACGACTCCACCGCCGCTCGCAGTGCGCGGGATACGTCGCGCGCACAGGTGCCCGCGTCGGCCGCCACGCCCGGCGGACGCGCTCGTCCGGTGGCCGACTCCAGCGCCACGACCCGCCGTCGCGACTACGGGACCACCCTGGTGTTGCGCGATCTCGCCAGCGGCACGGAGACGCGCATTGCCGACGTCCTCACCTACGTCTTCGATGACAGCGCGAAAGTGCTCGGCTACACCGTCTCGTCGCGAGCGGCAGGGCGCGATGGAGCATACTATCGCCGCCTCGCCGACCCGTCGGAGGAGATCGCGCTGCTGACGGGCGCCGGTGACTATCGCTCGCTCACCTTCGATCGGGCC
This sequence comes from Gemmatimonadales bacterium, assembly GCA_038233745.1. Lineage (GTDB taxonomy): Bacteria > Gemmatimonadota > Gemmatimonadetes > Gemmatimonadales > Gemmatimonadaceae > AG11. The sequence goes on along the minus strand of JBBSVF010000392.1, from coordinate 236 downwards.
GGCACACAGGCCGCATTTTTCGCGAACACCGCCGAGTTCACGCGGGAGCAGCCACGGTCCTCTTTGTATCACGCGATGCTCGGCCGCGGACCGGCATCGGTGGCGGTGGCCGCAGATGCCGCAGGAACTGGTCAGGTGCTCTCCGACACGCGCCTTGCCTTCACGAGAAGTGGGACGGCGTTGCAACTGGGATACGCCCCCGCGCCACTCGACTCCATCCCCGCGGACTCGCTCGT
>JBBSVF010000391.1:0-2718 GCA_038233745.1 Gemmatimonadales bacterium | reverse complement strand
TGCCGTTCGGCAGTTGCCGCACCGCCGCCACCGAGCCCAGCGGATCACTGCTCGTGGCCACCGGCGTACCGAGCTGGCGCACCGGCATACGCGAGGGCGACGCCTGCGCCTGAGCGCCACCGGCCATCGCGGTGGTGATGATGACTGCGCCCAGGGCGCTCGTGAGTTCGCTTCGCATGAGTATCAATGTCTGATGATGACGACCCGATCTCCTCCGCCACCTCCACCGCCGCCGAACGACACGAAGTCGCCGCCGCCCATGAAGACGCCGCCGCCGGAGTTTCCGGCAGTTCCACTCCGAATGCCCTTCAGGTACCGCACGTCCAGGTGGCTGGCCACCAGCGATGGCAGCTTTCGCTTCTGCTCGCTACTCAGCACCGCATCGATGCGCGGGGCAAGTGCGATGAGCAGGTCAACCGACGCCTCACGCGCTGCCTTGTAGCGGCCGTACGCGTCGCCCTGATCATACTCCACCGGCAGCGCCGCGAAATACTTCGCCACAGGCGCCCAGATACTGTCCAGGCGAATGGTATACGCGCGGTTCATCGTGGCCAGACTGTCTGCCTGCGGCCCCGTGAGCGACAGGGTGTCACTCTGGCGGAGAATCTGGCTCATGGGATTCAGCACACCGCCGCTGCCGTACATGGCCTTGAGCTGCGGCTCAGGCGTACGCGTGCCCTGCGTTCGGCGCCCGCGATCGAGCTGCTGCGTGAGCACCTGTCGTTCGCGCGACGGACCGACATCCAGCCTCAGCTGCGCAGTGAGCGTGATGGGTGCGCGAAACTGGTTGAACTGCGGATTGGTGCTGCCGAACCGCGAGTTCACCTCGTAGCGATAGCGCTGCGCCGCCGGATCGAAGCCGCGCACGTACAGCAGCGTGGGATCAGCGAAGGCGAACTGTCCCCAGCCATGCAGGTTGTCTTCCCCATGCAGCAGCCGGTCCGCCGCCCCGAGGGGATTGCTCACCGAGAAGCTGAGCGTCGCACGCTGCGGCAACCGCACCTTGGACGGATTGAACGAGAAGCCCAGATTCGCACTCGAGGTCCACGGCCCCTGGCAGCTGTTCCGTTCGGCGATGTCTCCGAGCTGGTTGCGCAGGCAGTCCTTCGCCGACGCGCTCCCCGTTGCCAGGAGCGATCGCATCGCGGTACTCACCACCGGATCGATACCCGGTGCGTCGGGATTGAAGACGAAGGCCCGGTCGTTCGAATATCCGTCGCCATTCACATCGCCCGCGATCTGCGGCGTATACGCATTGCCACTCGCGAACCGTCCGAACCAGTTCACGCGCACCGCGTCGAAGAAGTTGTAGCCCAGCGAGTAAGAGAGCTGATGGCGTGAGTCGAAGGCGGCGCGCGTCCACTCCACATCCAGAGGATTGCCGCCGGTGCTCGTGAACCCGCGCGTCTGCTCGCGATTGCTGGCCAGCACATAGCTGGCAGACCAGGTGAGTTTGCTGCTGAAGTTCATGGGGAAGAGCGACACGCGGAGCTGGCTGCTCGTCCCCTGAAGATCCGAGCGAAGCTGTGTTACCCGATTGAACTGCTGGTCCACACGAGCATCGCGGCTCGCGATCACTCCCGTGGCGGGCACGATGCTGCCGGGGCTCACGAACACCGGTCGGCTGCCTTCGCTCGCCAGCGCGAACTTCATGCTGGGCGCAAAGTTCAGGTCCACGAAGCTGGTCTGGTGCAGGTTCACGCCGTAGGTGCCGTCCACGGTGAGATTGAACCGGTTGTGGAGCACGGGGCCATTCCACTGCAGGTTACCGCGCACGCTCTGCCGCTCGTTGTAGTCGCTCGCGAACAGCGTGGCATTGGGCACCGTGCTCGCGAACACAGTGCCGCTCGTTCCGTCCGCGCACTGCGTGGGGATGGATGCCGGATTGGCCGCGTACAGATCCCACTGGGGAACGGGCGTCGCGGCGCCCACACAGGTGAGCTGCTGCACCGCGCCGGGAAGTCCAGTGTTGTCGATGGCAGTGCCGAGCTGGGAACTCCCCGGCGTGTTCTGGAAGACACCGATACCACCGCGGACCACCGCGCGCGGGGCACGGAATGCACCTTCGAAGGCGGAAATCTGCGACGCCTGGCCATACGTCCACGAGAATCCCACGCGCGGGCTGAGATACACGCGGTTGGGCACATTGTCGTTCCGCACACCGAAGGCCTGCTCGATCGCCTGATTGTATGCTGGCGTCTGGGCAAACCGGTTCGCATCGAACCGCACTCCATACTGCACCTGAAGACTGCTGCTCCGGCGCCACGAGTCGCCGAACGACAGCGCCCCCACGGTTTCGCTCCCGGTCTGCACGCGCGGCTGCAGCGCGCGCGTGAACGACGCGGGCCGATTGGCCTGTAGCTCGCCGAGTGAGGTAAAGTAGAAGCTGCCCAGCGCATTCGTCGTCTGATCCTGCGTGTAGAAGTCCTGCCGCAGCTCGCTGGCCAGCTTTACCCGATGCTTGTTGTTCTTGCTGAACCACGACAACTGATTCACGCCACCCACCGTGGCGCCCGAGTTGGACGTGCCGAGCGATGCGCTGCCACCAAAACCGATCTGTCGCACGCCGGTGGTGCCGTCTGCGAAGCTGGAGTTCACCAGCACTGACCCATTGGGTGCCACCGTGTACGGCGTCCCGTAGCTGCGATTTCCATTCATGTTGAGCGTGGTTTCGCTCAGCAGGCTGTGCACGTACGCGGAGTGGCGACCCTGCACTCC
>JBBSVF010000390.1:0-2719 GCA_038233745.1 Gemmatimonadales bacterium | reverse complement strand
GCGCGCGCATCATCGGCTCGTCGCTGGCGGCGGAGGTGATTGCATCGTTTCTGGACGCGCAGTTCTCGGATGCGGCGCGGCATCGCCGACGAGTGGACAAGGTGCGCGCGCTGGACGAGCGGAACGAAGGCGTGCGGTAAGCCCGCGGCTCTGGCGCAGCAGCGGCGGCGGTCGCTAGACTTCTGGTGCAGCGTTCGTCCCTCAAACTTCCCGCTCGTGGATCCTCAAGCACGTCCCGGCAAACATATCCTCCTCGTGGAAGACAACGAGGACAACCGGATCATCTACTCCACCGTGTTGAAACACGTCGGGTACGAGGTGACGGAGGCGCATGACGGCCACCAGGCGGTGGATCTCGCGCGCAGCGTGAAGCCGGACCTGATTCTCATGGACATTTCCATTCCGGGGATGGACGGCTGGGAGGCGACGCGGATTCTCCGGGCAGATCCGGCGACGGCGTCACTCCCGATCGTCGCTCTCACCGCGCATGCGCTACCCGACGATCGCGAGCGCGCCGCGCAGATGGGCTTCACCGCCTACCTGGCCAAGCCTGTGGAGCCAAGGGCTGTGGTGGCGGAGGTGGAGAAGTGGTTGGCCGCTCCGAACCCCTGACACACGGGGACGCGCCGGACTGGCGTCGTCTCGCGATCGAAGTCGGGCTGGCCTATGTTGCTGCGTGGACGGTGGGGATCGCGTTCGGACTGATCATCGCTCAGATCGGTGTGTGGCATACCGGCATGCCATGGGAGCGAGGGGCGTTGGAGGTGATTCACGATTGGGGCCTGCCAGAGTGGGGCGATCGTGTGATGCTCGCCGCGCCCTACACCGGTACGAATCTCACAATGCTTCCACTGGCCATTGCGGTGGCGCTGTTCCTCTGGCGGGTGCGACATCGCCTGGATCTCGCCGTGCAACTGGTGGTGGTTTCCGTCGGATCGCTCTCGCTCAATCCGGCCATGAAATTCCTGCTGGCGCGCGATCGGCCAGCGCTGTATCCACGGCGCGGGATGTTCCAGTGGGCCTCGTATCCCAGCGGACATTCCACGCTCACGGTGGCGCTCTTCTTCACGGTTGCGCTGATGCTGTACCGAGAGCGCGGCTGGCGGTGGCCATTCATCGCCGCGATGGGGATCGTGACGCTCAATATCTATTCGAGACTCTATCTCGGCGTGCACTGGCCCACGGACATCATCGGCGGGCTCCTGATCGGGCTCACCTGGCTGATCGGCACGTGGATGGCGTTTGACCGTGTCGCACCGGCGCATGTCAGCGCCGCCTCTCGCGAACCAGCGGAATTGCCCGCGGGGCGCTGATCCGTTAGGCTGCACCGACAGGTTCTTGGACCGGGTAGCTCAGTCGGTAGAGCAGGAGACTTTTAATCTTCAGGTCGCGGGTTCGATCCCCGCCCCGGTCATTGTGGCGCCGCACTCGCGGCGCCACTTGTCGCATTGCCCTTGCCGACGCTGCAACCAGGCGATCCGGCTGGCAGTCAACCCTTCCGGCGATGTCGCTGTCGAAGGAGCGTTCCAGGCGCCCAGCCGGCAGGTGCGCGCTGTGCGTCGATCCGGAGACATCACCCTGGATGGACGTCTCGACGAGAGTGCAGGGTCGGCGGCCCAGCGCAGTGGTGGCTTCGTGCAGGCCTATCCCGCCCCTGGCAAGCCATCGCCCGACAGCACGGAGTTTCGGGTGCTCTACGACGATGCCGCGATCTACGTGGGGGTCCGGTTGTTCGATGCGCATCCCGATGGCACGGGGCCAGCGGCCGCGTTCGTCGTGCCGAATCCAGACTTCAATGTTCGCTCGCTCCGCGGGAATGCGGTGATGCGCTGGGACTACCGCCCGGGGTCTTCACTGTATGCCGTATGGCAGCAGTCCCGGAGTGACTACGCGCCGATCGGGGACTTCAGCACGCGACGGGATGTAGGCGCGATCTTCGATGCCCTGCCCACGAATGTATTCCTCTTGAAGGCGACGTACTGGATGGGGCGCTGAGGGCGCAAGCGCTATCCGTTCGTTATGAGCAGTCCCATGTCCTGGAAGGCTTGCACCTCCTGACTATCGCCCATGCCGGGCGTACCAACGAACGAGGGGGTGCGGCTGAAGCCGCACCCCCTCGTTGTTACATCCAGCGCGATCAATCAGGCAGTCGTCGTGCTGCAGGACTTCGGATCGAAGTTCGCGTTGTTGGCCTCGTTGAACGGCACCGGGAAGGCGACATCAGGGCCGTAAACGCCCCCACGGAAGTACGCACCGCTCGGGAAGGCCTGGTTCGAGGGCACGCCGTAGTTGCGGATCAGGCGACGCAGATCGCCCTGACGGTGGCCCGTGTTGTACAGCCAGAACGCACGCTCGCGGAAGAGAAGATCGCGACGGGAGGCGAACTGCGTCGCAGCCGACGCGGCCGGATCCGCCGGGTCAGCCAGCGGGGCGAGCTGCGTGGTGAAGACCTGCTTCTGCTGGGGGTACAGACGGGCGAGCAGGGTATTCTGCGCTGCACGGAGCGCGTTGAGCTTCGACAGCATCAGGACGGGAGTGCCCGCCTGCAGGGCGGCCTCGGCCTCGATGAGCCGCGCTTCGACGCCCGACGCAAGTGGCAGCTGCGCATCGAGCTTGGGGTAGTTGTCGTTCAGCCAGCAGCGAATGCTCGAGCTGAAGCAGTTCGGGCGCGCCTCGTACGGAATGCGCGGGTCCATTGCGGTACGGTAGTTGAGCCCCG
>JBBSVF010000389.1:0-2723 GCA_038233745.1 Gemmatimonadales bacterium | reverse complement strand
TCGCGCAGATCAGCCCCGCGCCCTACCCGTTCTACGTCGACTTCGGACACTCGATTCTCCTGGGCGCATCCCCCGAGCGGCTTGTGTCGGTAGAGGACGGTCTCATTGAAACGCATCCGATCGCCGGAACGCGTCCGCGAGGAGCGACGCCCGCCGCGGATCTTCGCTTCGAACGCCAGCTCCTCGCGAGTGTGAAAGAGCGCGCGGAGCACGCGATGCTCGTGGACCTTGGCCGGAACGATGTGGGCCGGGTCGCGGTGCCCGGTACTGTCACTGTGGAGACCTTCATGGAGGTGCGACGGTTCTCGCACGTCATGCATCTCGTGTCCACAGTGCAGGGCCGCCTTCCGGCGGGCGATCCTTCGTTCCGCGCGCTGACCGCCTGCTTTCCGGCGGGCACGCTCTCCGGCGCGCCGAAAATCAGCGCGATTCGCACGATCTCCGGCCTCGAAACGGTCTCCCGTGGCGTGTACGGCGGCACGCTCATGCTGCAGGATTTCTCAGGGCGCCTGGACTCCTGCATCATCATTCGCAGCCTGAGCATCAAGGGGAAAGACGCATTCGTTCAGGCGGGCGCGGGCATCGTCGCGGATTCGATTGCCGCTCGCGAGTACGAGGAAGTCCGGAACAAGACCCGAAACGTTGTAAAGGCCGTCGAGTTGGCGCTGACCGGGGTCGAACGCTCGCAGGCGACGGTTGCCACGCGAGCGCGCGCAGGAAAGGCGGTGACGACATGATTCTCCTGCTCGACAACTACGATTCCTTCACCTACAACCTGTATCAGTACATCTGCGAGCTCGGCTTTGCGTGCCGCGTTGTCCGGAACGACGCGATCGATCTCGCCGGCATTCGGCGGCTCGCGCCACAGGCGATCGTGATTTCGCCAGGTCCGGGCACACCCGACGAGTCGGGAGTCTGCCTGGAAGTGATCCGCGAACTCGGGCCGACGATTCCGCTGCTGGGGGTCTGTCTGGGGCATCAGGGAATCGGGCAGGTCTTCGGCGGAACGGTCATCCGCGCGAAGAAGCTCATGCACGGAAAGACATGCATGATCACGCACGACGAGCGCGGCACCTTTCGCGGCGCGACTTCGCCAATGCAGGTGGCGCGCTATCACTCGCTCGTGGTCTCGCCGGCGGGGTTTCCGGATTGCCTTGAAATCACGGCGCGCGATTCGGACGGCGTCGTCATGGCGCTACGCCATCGCAGCTTTCCGATCGAAGGCGTTCAGTTTCATCCCGAATCGATGCTCACGCCGGGGGGACTCGGTCTTCTTCGGAGCTTTTTCGTGAATGTGGCGGGCCTGACACCGTGACACACCGCTCGAACCTCGTCAGCGCGGACTCGACAACGCTGCGTGGAGCGGCTTCGCCGAGTCGGTTGGTCGCGACCGTGGTTCCCGTCGCAAGAGTCGAAGGCTCGCCAACGATTCCGGGCGACAAGTCGATCTCGCATCGCAGCCTGATCCTCGGCGCAATCGCCGGCGGCGTCACCGAGATCACCGACATTCTCGAGAGTGAGGACGTTCAGTCGACAGCCGCGTGCCTGCAGAAGCTCGGCGTGCACATCACGAAGGTGGGCGAACGCACGATTGTGAACGGGCGCGGCATGAACGGCTTTTCCCAAGCAACCAACGCTCTCGATTGCGGGAACAGCGGTACGACCATGCGCCTGCTCATGGGGTTACTCTCCGGCATGGGCCTCGAGGCTGAACTGACAGGCGACGCCTCACTTGTGAGGCGCCCGATGAAGCGTGTAGCGGAACCTCTCCGACAGATGGGGGCGAAGCTCCTGCTCTCGCGCGAGCAATTCGCGCCGCTGACAGTGTCTGGCGCGCCGCTGAAGGCGATTCGCTACGATCTCAAGATCGCGAGCGCGCAGGTCAAGAGTGCGATCCTGCTCGCGGCGCTGTCGGCGGACGGGGAGACCGAGATCACTGGCGAGATCCACAGCCGCGATCATACGGAGCGAATGCTTCACCATTTCGGCGTCGCAATCGACGTCAGCGCGACGGCGATCCGGCTTCGCGGCGGCCAGTCACTGCAGGCGACGCCGGTTCATGTGCCGGGCGATCCGTCGACGGCGGCGTTCTGGATCGCGGCAGCGACCCTGCTTCCTGGCAGTCGCGTCCGCATGGAGAATGTGTCATTGAATCCCACGCGCATCGGCTTCATCCGTGCGTTGCAGCGCATGGGCGCGAACATCGTCCTCGACGTGACCTCGGAACATCCGGAGCCGGTTGGGCGGATCGAAGTGCGTTCTGCGACATTGAAGGGCGTGACGATCACGGAAGCCGAGGTGCCCAGCCTCATCGACGAACTTCCGCTCCTGGCGGTCGCCGCGACGCAGGCGCTGGGCGAAACGCTCGTCGAGGGGGCGGCGGAACTTCGAGTGAAGGAAACCGATCGCATCGACGCCGTCGCGACGAACCTTCGTGCGATGGGCGCCGAGATGGAGGTCCGCGCCGATGGGTATCGCATTGTGGGGTTGCAGACACTTCACGGCGCCACTGTGAGGAGTTTTCATGATCACCGGATCGCGATGGCGTTCAGCATCGCTGGCCTCTTCGCCACGGGACAGACGCTGATCGAAGACGCGCAGTGCGTCGCCATCTCGTATCCGGAGTTCTACGGAACCCTCGCGGAGCTCACGCGCACATGAGACGACCGTTCTGTGCCAAGCAGGTCAGCCGGTTCGGCTGGGAATCATGCACGCGTGCGATC
>JBBSVF010000388.1:0-2740 GCA_038233745.1 Gemmatimonadales bacterium | reverse complement strand
CGAGCCGGCGCAGCGTGCCGGCGATCTCGACGACGTCCACGATGCACCAGGCGTCGAGCCCGGGGAGGGCGACACTGGCCATGGCATCGTAGGTGAGCGCTTCGTCGAGCGAGGCGCCGAAGCGAAGACTGGCGTCAGCGAGAAACTCGGCGCGCCCGCGGGCGGCCTGCGCGACGATCGCGGCGTCCTGCTCGCGGAGCGCGCCGAGGAGGATTCGCTCGGCGACGAGGCGGAGTGGAATCGCGGGTGCGCCGGTCACACGTTCGCTGGTCATCCGGTCTGCAGCACGGGATGCGTACTCTGCGAGGAGGCGAGTGCGCGCACGATCAGCGCGTCCGAGCCGTATGGGCCGAACCATCGGGCCAGTCCGCCGGCCAGCAGGGAACAGATGCGCTGGGCTGCCGCGGCGGTGTCTACAGGCTCGCTGGACTGCATCTCGCGCTCGCACACGCGTCGGGCGAGGTCGCTGGCGGCAGCGGACGGGGTGACCGAGTGCGGCGATGGCGACATCAGCCGCGGCGTCGCGACAGTGCCAATTCCTCTCCGACGGCGGCATACTCAGCGCTCATTGGCTCCCTGGAAGCCGACGAAACAGACGCTTGCTCCGGACAGACAGACAGAGCATTGCCCGGGAAGTATAGCACGAACCAGATCGGATGTGACGAATCGGATTGCTCAGCCCTTGATGGCGGCGCGCACTGCGGCGGAGAGCCTTTTCATTCCCTTGTCCTCGACGTCTTCTGTCCGCTTCACGAGGAAGGCGTTCCGATGAAGGTCGGGGAAGTGCGCAGGCAATCGAATTTTCACGAGGTGGTTCGCGACAGTCGTCACGTCGTTGTGCCGGCGCGCGAGAAAGTCGGGGATGAAGATTGCGCACGCGCCTTCACGCGCGAGGTCGATCCCGATGGAGAGCAGATTCACGCGGTAGCGCCGATTCCGCGGGAAGAGACTCTCGGGCCACCCGTCGCGCTCCTTGATGCCGAGGGGATTGAGTGGGAACTGGGTTGTCGGCGTGACGAAGGGAATCTCGGCGAGCGGCGTTCCTGAGAAAGCTCCGCGCCTGGCGAAGATGCCGAGCGAGAGCGGACACAGTTTGAGGTACTCGATGCCTTCCTGCGGAAAGGGAACGTAGGTGAGGCCCATGTCGATCCGGCGTTCGATGAGCGACGCCTCGATCTGTCCGGGTGCGAGTTCAAGAATCTCGAAGGGCTGGTCGGCAAATGTTTCGCTGGCGAGCTGGCCGACGAAATGGGATGTGAAGATTTCGAGCACCCCGACACGGACGGCGAGGGTTTCTTCGGCGGCGTTTCCACGCTGGAGGTGGTGGATCTGCTCGAGAATCGCCTGCGCGCTGCTATAGATCTCCCGTCCCCGGACCGTCGGGACGAGTCCGCGACCCTGCGGTTTGAAGACTGGGTACCCCAGTTCAGTCTCGAGGGTGGAGATCGACTTGGAGAGGCCGGAGTGGGAAATGCCGAGGAGCGAGGCCGCGCGACTGAGGCTGCCGGCTTCGAGGATCGTGCAGAACTGCTTCAGGCGGTCGGTTTCCATTGGACATCGAGGATAATACAACCTGTTCCATTTTGGAATCGGTGATGTATTAACTGTCACTTTTCGCAACCGGTGAGTTCCTCTACATTGTGGGTGTGACCACAATCCCGATGAAGAAGGAACGCGTTCTCACCCAGGTCGAAACCCTCGATGTCGCCGGCCTTGCACCTGCGGTAGCGCTCGCGCGCCTGCAGGCTCGGGGTGAACCCGCGTTTCTCTTCGAATCCGCTGTCGAGGCGACGCGGGCTCCGGGGTACACGTACCTCGGGGTTCGTCCGCTGCAGACGATTCAGTGCCGACAGGGCTCGGTGTTCGTTCGAACCCGCGCGCCTGCGTCGACCACCTTCGGAGCCGAAACGAAAGTTCCCGGTGAGCCCGCGACGACGATGGAAGCGCTGCTCTCGCGGTTTGCCCGTGCCCCGCAGGAGGGATTACCGCCCTTCGCTGGCGGGATGGTCGGCTATCTCGGCTTCGAGTTTACACGCTATCTCGAGCCCGTGCTGGACCGCGATCTCCGCACGGCGCCTGTGGACGCGGAGTTCATGCTCTTCGGCACACTGATCGTGTTCGATCATGCGAGTGGGCGCGTTCTCCTCATCGGCACGACGTTTCTCGATCGCGAGTCCCTGTCAGAAGGCGCGGTTCGCGTCGCCGCGGAGTTTCGTGATCTCCGTGCCCTGCTTGGGAAAGCGGGTGCGCGGGAAGAGGGGCTCGTGCTCACTGCGCGGCCGTCGCCCTCGGTGAATCTGGAGATGACGCCTGAACTCGGCGAGCAACGCTTTTCCGGCGCGGTGAATACCGTGAAAGCGAAGATCCGCCGAGGGGACCTTTTTCAGTGCGTGATCTCGGACCGGTTCCGTTTTCCGCTCACGATCGACCCGTTGCGCGTCTACGCGGCGCTCGCGCAGATCAGCCCCGCGCCCTACCAGTTCTACGTCGACTTCGGACACTCGATTCTCCTGGGCGCATCCCCCGAGAGGCTCGTGTCGGTGGAGGACGGCCTCGTCGAAACGCATCCGATTGCCGGCACGCGTCCGCGCGGGGCGACGCCCGCCGCGGATCTTCGCTTCGAACGCCAGCTCCTCGCGAGTGTGAAAGAGCGTGCCGAACACGCGATGCTCGTGGACCTTGGCCGGAACGATGTGGGCAGAGTCGCGGTGCCCGGTACTGTCACTGTGGAAACCTTCAT
>JBBSVF010000387.1:0-2740 GCA_038233745.1 Gemmatimonadales bacterium | reverse complement strand
TGTCGCCAGTGTGGGGGGAAGTGCTGCCTCATCCGGCGAGTAGAGAAGGGCGCTGCTCTTGACCACGCAGGGACGGAAGGCGGTGAACGCAAAAAATACGAATCGGGGAATGTGAAGTCAAACCGCGGTCCCCTCGGCAGTTGCGCCCGTTCGCCTCTAGAAGTAGAAGAAGGCGACGCCGAGCATTCCGTACACCAGCAGCAGAAAGGCCCCCTCAAGCCAATCCGACTCGGCGTCCCGCACCACGCTTGTCGCAACGGCAACGGCCACCGCGACCGACGCGACCTCGAAGGGATTGAACGCCAGATCCATCGGGCGTCCGATGGCGACGCCAACGAACACGAGCACCGGCGCGATCAGCAGCGCCACCTGCGCACTCGATCCGATCGCGATTGATACCGCCAGATCCATTCGGTTGCGCAGCGCCATCAGCACCGCTGAGCTGTGCTCCGCGGCATTGCCGATGATCGGGACCACGATGATGCCCACGAACACCTGCGACAGACCCACGTCCCGGATCGCGGCCTCCGTGGAGCCCACGAGGATCTCGGACAGCCACCCCACCATTCCGGCCGAGGCCAGCAGGACGCCGATCGATCGGCCCAGTGACCAGGGCGTGGCTCCATCGCCCGCGTGCGTCTCGCGCGACACGGACTGTCCCTCGTCGAACACGCTGCGATGCGTCCCCATCGAATAGACCAGCGAAAGGATGTATCCCACTGCCAGCAGCGCGGCGACGCCGATCGAGACCTTGCGGGTGAGCACATGCGTGGCGTCACTGTGCGTGGCCAGGAAGACCGCCGGAATCACGAGACCGATTACCGCGACCACCAGCAGCGAGATGCTGAGGCCGGCCAGCGCCGTGCTGAAGCGCTGCGTCTTGTGCCGCAGCCCGCCGGCAAGCTGTGCAGCGCCCAGCACCAGAAGGAGATTGCCGAGGATGGAGCCTGTGATGGACGCCTTGACGAGGTCCACCAGTCCAGCGCGCAGCGCAAGAATGGCAATGATCAACTCGGCGAGGTTCCCGAGCGTGGCGTTCAGCAACCCGCCCAGCGTAGGACCCGTGTGCGTGGCGATCTCCTCGGTGGCTCGGCCAAGAAAGCCGCTCAGCGGGATGATCGCCAATGCGCTCAGCGCGAAGATCACCGTGGGATCCGCGTGCAGGTACTCAGCGGCCAGCGCGGCCGGCACGAACAGGAGGAGAATCAGGAGCAGCTTCATGGACTCAGGGCAGAATCGGCCGTCATCAGATGGCAGTCGCCTCGTCGATCAGCATGATCGGGATATCCTCGCGAATGGGATACCGGAGCCGGCAGGCGAGACATACGAGCGAGGATTCTGCCTCGCGGTACTCGAGGGGACCCTTGCACCTGGGGCATACCAGGATCTCGAGGAGACGGGGAGCGATCGTCATGAGGCGGGGTCGTCATGGAGTCGATAGCCGAAGCGGCGGATCGCCACGTCGCTCTTTCGCCAGTTGGGAAGGACTTTCACCCACAGATCCAGATAGACCGCCGTGCCCAGGAAGGCTTCGATCTTCAGGCGCGACGCAGTGCCGATATCGCGGATGCGTGAGCCATTCGCGCCGATGAGGATGCGCTTCTGGCTCTCGCGCTCCACATACAGCACCGTCCGAATGTACACGGGAGTCTTCGTCTCGCGATACTCATCCACTTCGCAGGCGAGGCTGTAGGGCACCTCCTCGTCGAGCTGCTCCAGCGCGGTCTCCCGCACCAGTTCGGAGACGAAGAAGCGGAGCGAGGCGGTGCTGATCTCGTCGTCGGGATAGAGAAACGGGCTTTCCGGCAACCGCTGGCCAATCTCCTCGAAGAGGGCGTCCACGCCTTCACCGGTGAGGGCGGAGATGAAGCGGGCGTCGGGTCGATCGGAAGCGAGTTCCTCGCGCTCCACGGGACGAATCGCGTCGAGCTTGTTGAGTACGGTGTACACCGGTGCCGAGGGCGCAGACTCGAGCTCGGCCGCTTCCTGCAGCGAGGGGGGAGTGCGCTCGGTGGCGTCGGCCAGATAGATGATGACGTCGGCATCTCGCAGGGCGCGGAGCGCGGTGCCGCGCATGGCGCGCTGGAGTTCGTACCGCGGATTGAGGAGACCGGGGGTGTCGAGGATGATCATCTGGACGTCGCCCTCGGTGTGGATGCCAACCACGCGATCGCGGGTGGACTGCGGCTTTTCGGAGACGATGGCGAGTTTTTCTCGCATCACGCGATTGAGCAGCGTGGACTTTCCCGCGTTCGGCTTTCCGACGACGGTGACGATTCCGGCTTTGGGCATGGGGGAAGGATAGCGACCGGAAGGCTGGTGGAGGGGTTCCTGGACGTGGGGGGGACGACGGGAGGGATTGACTCAGGGGGTGAGGAGCTCTCGGCTGTCAGCGCTCGGCTGCGAGCGTCAGTGACGGCGACGGGAGGGATTCTCTCGGAGGTGAGGAGCGCTCGGCTGACAGCGCTCGGCTTCGAGCGTCAGTGACGGCGACGGGAGGGATTCGCGAAGGGCTGAGGGGCTCTCGGCTGACAGCCGTTCGGCTCTCAGCCCGTAGGGACGGTGGGGCTGGAACGCAACGCGGGGGCGGTCACCGAAGTGACTGCCCCCGTGTTGATGAGGTGCCGGCGATGGCCTACTCTCCCGCGATCTCTCGATCGGAGTACCATCGGCGCTGTAGGGCTTAACGACCGTGTTCGGGATGGGAACGGGTGTGGCCCCTACGCTCTAATCGCCAGCG
>JBBSVF010000386.1:0-2754 GCA_038233745.1 Gemmatimonadales bacterium | reverse complement strand
TGCGCCAAGGAGAAACACGACGGCACCGGTCATCGCGACGGACACGAGTCGGCGCTGCTGCGCGGGACGGCGTGCTGCCGGGAGTGCCAGCACCGTCCACGCCGCGAGCCAACAGCAGGCGGCAAGGATCGCGAGTGCGTCCAGTGGGACTGGGGGGAGGTAGCCTGGCGAGCCGATCCCACCCGGGGCCATCGAGAGTTGTTCGCGGAGATCGGCATTCAACGGCGCCAGGCGCATGCCGCGTTGCCACGCGCGAACGGCGGTGGCCGTGTCGCCCCGGCTCCAGGCCGACGTCCCGGCATTGCGCCAGAGGGCAACGACGTGCGGAGCCCTGCGCGTGGCCTGCAGGAAGATGCGCTGCGCTCCCGCGGCGTCGCCGGCGTCGTAACGTGTCACACCGCGGTCGAAGAGTGAACGCGCGGCGGACAGGTCGTCGGAGCTCGCGGCGAGGATCGGCACGAGGGCGAGCGTAGCGAGCAGCAGCGGCAGGCGGAGGGGTGACGTTGAGGCCGGGCGCACGGCTTCCGCGTCGACCCGGGCGAGAAGCGAGAGCACGCGCTCGGCAACATCACCGGGCAGAGTGACCGTGCCCGAGAATGCGGCGGCATCGAGCTGTGCGAAGAGTGCGCCTGCGTCGCGGCTCGTGTCCGCGGTAACGCCCCGCCGACGGAGCGCCCGGATGAGACCATCGGCGGTACCGTCGAAGGCCAGCGCGCCGGTGCGATCGCTGAGCGCTGCGAGCATGAGGCGCCGGAGTGCCGCCGGTGCGAGCGTCGTGTCGCGCACGCGGCGTGTGAGTTCGTCGATCGCGAGTCGCGCACGCGGCGGCCGCGCACGTCCGAACCGCCGCGCGGCGGCGGGGATGGGAACAACGGCCAGCACCAGCCAGAACAGCGAACGATCCAGCAGGGGGCGGCGCACCGCGGTGCCGAACTCCCGCACGAGTGGCAGTCGCGGAAGCGAGGCCGTGTCCACACTCGCGAGCGCCGCCGGTGCGATCTGCACGCTCACCGGAGCGGTGAGCGCTGTCGCGTACTCGCGTCGCACCGGGTCGAAGTACACGTATTCCAGCGAGGGGATGCGCTGCGCGCCGGCGGCGTGCGGTGTGAGCAGGAGTTCAACGTCCTTCGTACCGCGCAGCGTGGGCCCGCTCGAGTCGATTGCCACGCGTTCGTCGCCCGCCGAGATCGATGCCCATGACAACGCGAGCACTGGCCGCGGCCAGAGTTTTACGTTGCCCGTTCCACTCAGCGTGACGGTGGCCACGAGCGGGTCACCCATGCGGGCGCGCGTGGCGTCCACGCGCAGCGTGGCGCTGAGTGAGCCGACGGCGCCGGCATAGCTGACGGGCCGCCCCATCGCTGGTGGATCCTTCGCATCCAGCGTCACACTGTCGGTGCGCACTTCGAAGCTCTCTTCGCGAGAGAAGAAAGAAGCCGAAAGCGGAAGGGCGTACGTCAGCGTCGCCGGCGCGATGGTGGTGCGTCCGGGAAACAGCGCGAAGAGCGCCCGGCGGTAGGACAGCGTCTGGAAGCACGATCCCCGTTCGCGCGACGTGGACGTGGGGGCGGCCAGATCATACGCCAGCACGCCTGGCATCTCCGGCGGAAAGAATGTGGGATTGCGGCGCAGGCGATTCCGAGCTTCCTCGTTGAGCCGAACATCCACCACATAGTCCACCTGCTCGCCCACGAACAGCGGCTCGCGTAGCAGGTCGCGATGATCGGGGCGATCGAGCCTCGCATTCACGACGATCACCGGTTCGGCATCCGCACCACCGCGAACGTCCAGAGCGGGAGTGGACGCAGAATCGATGAGCGAACCCGCGCTGGCCACGAAGCGTGGGCCGGCCAGGTGACCATGTCGCACCGGCGTCATCGTCACCACTCCCTCCGTGACGGCCACTGGCTCAGGACCGGAATCCACATGCGATGTCCACGCCGCGTGCACTGTGACCCACGCTCCGCCGCGAATCGCAATGCGCGGCGCGATGCGACCGGGTGCCCGGGCGGCCACGCTGAACTGCGCCGTGCCGCAGGCGGTCGCGCTGTCGGGACCGTTCGCCACCATCGCCAGCTGGGCGATCAGTGCAAGTCCGATCACCGCACACTCACCAGTCGCGCCCACCGGGTGGCGGTTCAGGACGATTCCGCTTCTGTCGCCGGCTCTGCACGTCGCGCTCCTCCCGCTCCGCGCTGCCGAGGAGCTGCTCCGCCTGCCGCTGGGCCAGGGTGGGCTGCGGTTTTGGCTCGTTCTGCGATGGCGACGGATCCGCGTTCGAGTTGCCTCCCCCGCCCCCTCCCCCACCACCACCGCCCTGCTTCTTCTGTTCCTCCAACGCCAGCTCGTAGTTCCACTTCGCGTCCGCGTCGCCCGGACGCTGCAGGAGGACTCGCTTGTAGAGCGCCAGCGCGAGTTTGAGCTCTGCGGAAGCCGAGTCGCCCTGCACGGCCCGGCCACGTATCAGGCGAGCATAGCCCGCGTTGAAGCGACTCCGGAAGCGGGTCTCCTCATCTGCTGCAGAGTCGCCCACCTGCGTGAGGAGATCGGCGCCCGCCAGCGTGGAATCGCTCGCCACGAGGGCGGTGCCCAGATTGTACCGCGTAGCGGGTGAACGATCGCCGTCGTGCACCTGAGCCGCGTACAGCGCTGCCGCGCGAGCGTAGTCCCTGGCCGCGAAGGCCCGCGCTGCCGCGGCTCCGGGCGCAGGCGTCGCGCAACCCTGCAGCATCAGCAGCACCACCACGCTCGCCG
>JBBSVF010000385.1:0-2782 GCA_038233745.1 Gemmatimonadales bacterium | reverse complement strand
TGCTGCGTTTGCCCGAGGTCGCGAGCATCGTCACCAAGATGGGGCGGCCGGAGCTCGCGACGGAGACGATGGGGCTGTACGCCGGCGACGTTTACGTGCAATTCAAGCCGCGCCGCCAGTGGAAGACGAAGTCGGTGGACGCCTTGATCGTGAAGATGGATTCGGCGCTGCATGACATTCCGGGCATCGACTACAACTTCACGGCGCCGATGGCCATGCGACTGGACGAGGCGATCTCCGGAGTGCGCACGCAGCTCGGGGTGAAGATCTTCGGCGACAGTCTGCCCGTGCTGCAGGCGAAGGCGGCCGAGGTGGTGAAGGTGATCGAGGGTGTACCGGGGGCCGCGGATGTCTCGGCCGACGTGAGCGCGGGTGCCATGCAGGTGGAGGTAGCGCTCGATCACGGTGCGCTCGCTCGCTATGGGCTCAACGTGGGCGACGTGCGCGACGCGGTGCAAGCGGGCGTCGGGGGCGTGCAGGCCACGGAGGTCATCGATGGACGAAAGCGCTTTCCCGTCATCGTCCGGCTGGCCGATCCTTATCGGGGAACTCCGGAGGCCATCGGGCGGCTGCTGCTGCACGCGCCTGGCGGTGCGTCGGTCATGCTGTCGCAGGTGGCGCAGGTGCGCGTGGTGGAAGGGCCGGAGCTGATCAACCACGAGGACGGTGAGCGGATGGTGATCGTGCAATCCAACGTGCGCGGCCGGGATCTGGGGAGCTTCGCGGCCGATGTGCAGAGCGCCGTGGGGCGCAGCGTGCAGCTGCCGGGCGGTTACTTCGTCACGTATGGCGGTCAGTTCGAGAACCAGCAGCGCGCAATGAAGCGACTGACGCTCATCGTCCCGGTGGTGCTGCTGCTCATCGTCGGCCTTTTGTACGGGAGCTTCGGAAACGGCCGGCAGGCGCTGCTGGTGATGCTCAACGTCCCCTTCGCGCTCATCGGCGGAGTGGCTGCGCTGTGGATGCGCGGACTCAACCTGAACTTGTCCGCGTCGGTCGGCTTCATCGCACTGTTCGGAGTTGCGGTGCTGAACGGGGTGGTGCTCATCGCCTACATCAACCAGCTGCGCGAGGAGGGGTTGCCGCTCGACGCTGCGGTGCGCGAGGGAGCGGAGACGCGCCTGCGGCCGGTGCTGATGACAGCACTCGTGGCGAGTTTTGGTTTCATTCCGATGGCCATCTCCACCAGCCCGGGCTCCGAGGTGCAGCGGCCGCTCGCCACCGTGGTGATTGGAGGTCTGATCAGCTCGACGTTGCTCACGTTGATCGTGTTGCCGGTGGTCTACGAGTGGCTTGAGGAGCGGTGGCCCGCCTGGGTCGCCTCGTTCCGACATCGGATGAGACGGCGCCGGCCGGCTGCTCCGGTGCCGGTGCCGGAGCCGGCGCGGGCCGGGGACTGATTCCTCAGCCCGCCGAAGGCTGCTGAAAGCTGCGCACCTTGGACTTCGCGTACAAAAATTGCGATGCGCTCGAGGCCTCAGGCGAATTTCCGCCGGTTACAGTAAGGGGGTACGCATGACCGACAGCAACGTCGTAGAACAGCCAGTGCAGTGGAAAACCGCCGTATGGGCAGGACTCATTGGCGGCTTGGCATTCATGATGCTGGAGATGATCATGGTGCCGCTCTTTGGGGGCGGTAGCCCGTGGGGGCCACCCCGTATGATTGCCGCCATCATTATGGGCAAAGGCGTCTTGCCGCCGCCGGCGACTTTCGACATCGGCGTTCTCATGGCTGCCATGGCGGTTCATTTTCCGCTCTCTGTCGTCTTCTCGCTGGTCCTGGCCTGGATCATCGCGCGCTTTGACATTGGTGTCGCCGTATTGATCGGGGCTGGGTTAGGACTCCTCCTCTACCTCGTCAATTTTTACGGCTTCACAGAGATATTCCCCTGGTTTGCGATGGCGCGCAACTGGATCAGCATTTTCTCTCACATCATGTTTGGCGTGATGACTGGTGGTGCTTACAAGCGGGTGGCGACGCCCAGGGTCCTCCACTCGTGATGTCGAAGTAATCTGCGCTGGGGCCGAGGCGCAGGGACCAGCTCCGCAGTGGAACGGGCGCGTGTTCGAGACACACGCCCGTTCACACGCGATTACGCGGCCATCGTGCGGCAGGCATCTGCACAGCGGCGGCACGCTTCGGCGCACACTCGGCAGTGTTCAGCCATCCCTGCGTGCTTTTCGCACTCCGCTGCACATGCGTCGCACGCATCGGCACAGGCGCGGCACAGCGTCTCCGCCAGCGGGCCGCCACGACTCATCGCGCGGATTGCCGCGGCACACGCGTCAGCACAGTCACGATCGAGGCGGATACACGGGACCATCATCGTGATGTCGCGTTCATCGAGGCAGGCGTCCGAACACATCTCGCATGCCACGAGACAGGCGACGCATGCCTCGATGCACTCGTGATAAAGCTCGCTCTTGCCGTGCAGATATGTTCCGATGTCGATGTTCGGCATGTCGGTGCTCCGGGTGAGGGACTGTGAGGTGAATGATGCCGGCGTAATCGTCACGCGGAGCAGGGACATTGCCCGTTTCGCAACCTTGCTCGATGAGCAGGAAGAGGGTGAGACAGCGATCTTGCGCTCACCCCCTTCATCACTCGCGCGTGGTCCTACGACGTCACGTTGAAGACACGCGCCATGCCGGCCGGCGCCCCGCCCGGCGCGCTCATCATCGCATTCGTCGTGTGATGCGGAAAGTGGCAGTGGAAGAGCCACTTGCCGGGCTTGTCCGGCTTGAAGGTGACCTCGAAGAAATTGCCGGGACCCTCGTCGAC
>JBBSVF010000384.1:0-2789 GCA_038233745.1 Gemmatimonadales bacterium | reverse complement strand
TACTCTCGCTTTCCGAAGTACATGGACCGCAGTGGTTCGGTCGTGGCGCTCACGGACCGCGTGAATTTCTGTTTCACGCGCAGCCTCGCCGGCACGCGGTTGCCTGTTGACAGCCGGGAGATGGGCGACATCATCGCATACCTGGCGTTCATCTCCAAGGGAGTTCCCGTGGGGAGCAAGCCATCCAGCGCGACCGGACTCGCGACGATGACGGACACCATCGTGGGCGACTCCGCGCGCGGCGCCACCGTGTTCGCGTCGACCTGTGCGTCGTGCCATGGATCGAAAGGGGAAGGCAATCCCGCGATGCCACCCGGCGTCCCCGCCGTGTGGGGGCCGCACTCCTATAGCGTTGGGGCATCCATGGCGCGACACGAGCGTGCAGCGTCATTCATCTGGCACAACATGCCCTTCGGCAACGCGAAATCGCTCTCGCACCAGCAGGCCTTCGACGTATCCGCGTACATCAACTCGCAGCCTCGCCCCGATTCGCCGGGCAAGGAGAACGACTGGCCCCTCGGTGGGGCGCCGAAGGATGCACCCTACACCACAACCTCCGGACACGTGGCGTATCGTGCGCCAGCGCGTTTATTGCCGCGCAGCAATCCACAGGGCGCCATCGTGCCCAACGCAGTGAGTGTGAAGGTGAGGTCCCGCTGATGAAGTCTCGCAACGACTCCGTCTCGCGTCGTGCAATGCTCGGCGCATCGGCCACGGCGGTGGGAGCAGCAGTACTCGGCCCTTCCGTCTCTGCACTTCTCGCTCAGACGGCGACGCCAGCGTCGCCCACCCCGAGCGCGCCTCCCGACGCCACCGCGGTGCCCGGGCTGCCCTCCGGTCCACTCGGTGAGCGCTCGCCTTTCGAGCACCCGGCGCTTGCGCCCACTGGTGTCACCACCGGGTCCACTTACACACCGCTGCAGGATCTTTCCGGCACCATCACGCCAGCGGACCTGCACTTTCAGCGGCATCACAACGGCATCGCGATCATCGATCCCGCGCGCTACGAACTCGTGGTGCACGGGATGGTGGACAAGCCCGTGTCGTTCAGCCTCGAGGATCTGCGGCGATTTCCCGCCGTAAGCCGAGTGTACTTCGTGGAGTGTTCAGGGAATGGACGTGCGGCGTATCGCGCACCCAAGCCCGCGATGACCGCACAGATGGTTGACGGGCTCACCAGCAACTCCGAATGGACCGGCGTTCCCGTGTCAGCATTGTTGCGGGAGGCTGGCGTGCGTGGGAAGGCGGAGTGGGTGCTGGCCGAGGGAGGGGATGCGGCCGTGTTGTCGCGAAGCATACCGATGGAGAAGATGCAGGACGACGCAATTGTTGCGTACGCCCAGAATGGCGAGCCCTTGCGCGTGGCAAACGGGTATCCCGCACGTCTGCTGCTGCCCGGATACGAGGGTAACACTTGCGTGAAGTGGCTGCGTCGCCTGAAGGTGATTGACCAGCCCAACATGAGTCGGGATGAGACATCCAAGTACACGGATCCATTGCCCGACGGAAAGGCGAGGCAGTTCAGTTTCGTGATGGACGCAAAGTCCGTGATCACGTCGCCCACGACCCCTGCGCGATTGAGTGGACCCGGCTGGTGGCCCGTGAGCGGCATCGCGTGGACCGGGCGCGGGCGAATCGCGCGTGTGGATGTGAGCACTGATGGGGGACGCACATGGAGTGAGAGCGAGTTGCTGGGGCCCGTGCAGCCCATGGCGCACACGCGGTTCCAGCATCTGTGGAAGTGGGACGGCCGGCCCACCAGTCTGATGAGCCGAGCGATGGATGAGACCGGATACCAGCAGCCCACGCGGGACGAGTTCACGGCGGTGCGCGGACTCGGCACCGATTTCCATTTCAATTCCATTCGCACGTGGCTCGTCGGTGCTGATGGGCTTGTGCAGTTCGGGGGCTGAGCGATGACACGAGCCGATGCCTTCAGATTGCCAGTGCGTTCGCTTGTCGTTTCGCTGATGCTGGTGGCCGTCGCCTGTGGGCGCGGCGAGCCGGAGCGTGCGTCGGACGATCGCGCGGGTGTGGTGCGTGGGCCTCTGGGAATCGGGCACAGCCCGAAGCCAGCGCAGCTCGCAGCGCTGGACATCGACGCGAACCCTGCGGGCGATGGACTTCCTGCGGGCAGTGGGACGTACGAGACTGGGCGCGCGGTGTATGGTGCCAAGTGCGCGTCGTGTCATGGAGCGGCGGGCGAGGGACAGGGGCCTTATCCCAGGCTTGTCGGTGTGGCGCCCAGTCCTGCGTTTCCGTTCGCCAGCGACCCCGCGATTCCGAAGACCATCGGGAATTACTGGCCGTATGCGACGACGTTGTACGACTATGTGCACCGAGCGATGCCGCTTACGGCTCCCGGGTCGCTGAAGCCCGGGGATGTTTATGCTGTGGTTGCGTATCTTCTGGCGGAGAATGCTGTTGTGCCGAGGAGCTTTGTGGCGGATGCGAAGACGTTGCCGGCGGTGAAGATGCCGGCGCACGATAATTTCGTTCGCGATAATCGGGTGGGGGGGCGAGGGTTTCGGTGATCGGGGCTGGCAGCGCGGATGGTGAGGGGGCTTTATCTACTGCGAAAGCGGGGGCGTGTTACATTCGCGACTTTTGGAGACGTTTGCAGTGTAACAACACGGGGTAAGAGTAGTAGGTGCCGGTGGTTGCCTGCTCGTTCGATGTGGGGTTATACTGCGGGCAGGAGCTGGATAATGCGCCGGCTCGCGGTTGAATAGGCGTTAGGCAGCGGCAGCACACGGTTATGAGGAGCGGAATGCGACTTTGGCTACGTA
>JBBSVF010000383.1:0-2821 GCA_038233745.1 Gemmatimonadales bacterium | reverse complement strand
GCGCCACCATGCATCAACTGGATGTCCGTGAGGCGAAGGCCGCCGCGCTCGTCGGCACGCTTCGCCCAAACTGCGTGTTGCACCTGGCCGCGCAGATGGACGTCCGGAAGAGTGTCGCCGACCCCGTCTTCGATGCCGGCGTCAACATCATTGCGTCACTGGCGCTGCTCGAGGCGGTGCGCCTGGCCAGTCACGCCTCGCGAGTGGTGTTCGCGTCAACCGGAGGGGTGATTTACGGCGATTACACATCGCCACCCAATCGTGAGGATTTCGCGAAGAATTCCGACTCCCCATACGCCATCGCCAAGCTGGCCGTGGAGCACTATCTGGACTACTACGGCCGCATTCACGGCCTGGACGCCGTATCGCTGCGGTACGGCAACGTCTACGGACCGCGTCAGGATCCGCACGGCGAGGCCGGAGTCGTGGCCATTTTCTGCGGCAGGCTCATCCGGGGCGAGCCACTGCTTATTTTCGGCGATGGCGAGCAGACGCGGGACTACGTGTACATCGACGACGTGGTCGACGCGACCTTCCGGGCCGCCGTGGAGCCGATCCCTGCCCAGGCGCTGGCCAACAGCCGCGCCTTCAACGTGGGCACTGGCATCGCCACCACGGTGCTCACGGTGGCAGACCTGCTGAAGCAGGCCGCCGGCGCCACGGACCGGAGCGAACTCGAGTTCCATCCGCACAGACCAGGCGAGCAACAGCAGTCGTTCCTTGACCCCCGCAAGGCGGAGCAGGAGCTCGGTTGGACCGCGCAGGTGCCCCTGGACGAGGGCATGCGCCGCACCTGGGAATGGTTCGTCGAGGCGGCCACGACCGGGGCGCGACGCTGATCTCAGCGTTTCGCCATCGGGCTGCGTCCTATATACATAGGTATTCCCTCCCGCCAACTGGCGGGCGCCCGCGCACAGCCGCCGGCGCCGTTCTTCCCGTTGCTCCCCGCCCACACATGAAAAGTCGTCTCATCTCCTGCGCAGCCCTGGTCGCGGTGGCCGGTTGCGCACGCACCACGCCCTCACCGGCCACGACGCCCACTCCCTCGCCCACCCAGATGCCCGCTGGCGCCCGTACCGCGCAGGCTGGCACTCCGGGCGATTCCACCAGCGGCCGCGCTGGCGGTGCTCCGGCTGCCGCTGCGCCGCGCCCCTACAGCCGCGTGATCACCAGCGAGGCCATCACCCGCCGCGGGCTCTTCAACGCCCACCGTGTGGGGGACAAGCTCTACTTCGAGATTCCCGCGAAGGAGCTGGGCAAGGATATGCTCATCGTGGGCCGGTATGCCCGGGCCGCAGCCGCCAACCCCAACATCCCGGGTGGCGGCTTTGGCCAGTTCGGCGGAGATCAGTTCGCCGAGCAGGCACTGCGCTTCGAGCGCACCGGCAATCGCGTGATCCTTCGCGGCCCCGCCTTCGATATCACTGCTGACACCTCGTTGGCAGTCTATCGCGCAGTGGAGTCGTCCAACTACGCGCCGATCATCGCCGCGCTGAACGTGGAGGCCTATGGCCGCGACAGTGCCGCCGTCGTTGACGTCACGCGGCTGTTCACCACCAGCAGTCCCGAGCTCGCCGCAATCCGCGGCCAGATCGACCCCACGCGTTCGTTCGTGGAGCGCGCCATCGCCTTCCCTGACAACGTCGAAATCGAGGCCACGCAGACCGGCGTCGTGACGCCCACCGGGGCCGCAGCAGCGGGCGCCGGTGCCGGTGGTCCGAACAGCCGTCCGGCGACCTCGGTGCTTGCGCACTGGAGCCTCGTGCGTCTCCCCGAGCAGCCCATGATGCCGCGCCGCTTCGACGAGCGCGTGGGCTTCTTCAGCGAGCGCTATGTGGACTTCGGCGCCGAGCAGCGTGCGGCGCGCCGGCAGTACATCACCAAGTACCGCCTGGAGTGCAGCGACCGGAAGGAAGGCGATCTCTGCTACCCCAAGAAGCCGATCGTGTACTATGTGGACCCGAACACTCCCGATCAGTGGAAGCCCTGGATTCGCCGGGCCATCACCGATTGGCAGCCCGCCTTCGAGGCGGCCGGATTCAAGGACGGCATCGTGGCCATGGACGCGCCGGCCAACGATCCTGACTGGAGCGCCGAGGATATCCGGCACACCGTGATCCGGTGGTTGCCCAGTGTGACCGAGAATGCCGTCGGGCCGCATGTGAGCGATCCGCGCACCGGCGAGATCCTGAATGGCAGCGCTCGCATCTTCCAGAACGTGCTGAACCTGCAGCAGAGCTGGTACTTCACGCAGGCGTCGCCGCTGGACCCGCGCGCCCGCAAGCTTCCCATGCCTGACAGTCTGATGGGCCGGCTGCTGGAGTTCGTCGTCGCTCACGAGATCGGGCATACCATCGGCCTGCAGCACGATCAGATCGGCAGTTCCACCTATCCCGCCGACAGTGTGCGGAGCGCGTCGTGGGTCCATCGCATGGGCCATTCGCCCAGCATCATGGACTACTCGCGCTTCAACTACGTGGCGCAGCCCGAGGACAACATCCCCTTGGAGGACATCATCCCGCGGGTAGGGCCGTACGACAAGTACGCCATCATGTGGGGTTACAAGCCCATTCCCGGAGCCAACACCCCTGAGCAGGAGCGTGCGACGCTCGATCGCTGGGCCCGCATGCAGGACACCATTCCCTGGTACCGCTTCTCGGCCAGCAACGAGTTCGGTGGCTTCGGGACGCTGAACGAGGCCGTGGGCGATGCCGATCCCGTGAAGAGCACAACGCTCGGCTTCCGGAATCTGGAGCGCGTGATCGGGTACGTCGCGAGCGCGACGACGCGGCCCGGTGAGGACAACAGCGACCTGAAGGAG
>JBBSVF010000382.1:0-2840 GCA_038233745.1 Gemmatimonadales bacterium | reverse complement strand
TTCGCTGCGCTCAGGATGACTGGGTTGCGCTCAGGATGACTGGGTCGCGCTCAGGATGACTGGGCAGCCCCCATCACCCCCAGGATCTCCTCCACCGTCGTCGCTCCCTTGTCGCGCGCATACCAGGTCCTGATCTCGCGATAGCGCTCGTCCTTGTCGAGCGACTTCCCATCAGTCGTCGCCCAACGCTGCAGCGCTGACGGACGCGGCCCCCACCAGCCCACCTCGCGGAAGTGCTCGTCCAGCACGATCACCACCGGGATGGACCGGCTCCCCGCTCCGGTCAGATGCGCGTCCATCAGGTCGGGATTCTCGTCGCGGGCCAGCACTCGCAGATCCACGTTACTCGCCAGCTCCGCGAACCGCGCGATCACCGGCACGGTGTTCACCGCGTCGCCACACCAGTCCTCGCTCAGCACCAGCAGATGCCAGGCGCCAGCGAGTGCCTCCGCGCGTTGCACCTGGAGATCGCTCACCGCAGCACGCCGCCAGACGGCGCCCCACAAGTCGGCGTTTTCCTCCACCCCGCCGAGCATCGCTTGAAAAGTTGGCGCGCCGAGGTAACGCTCGCGCAGCGGGAGTGTGGTGTCGGTCGGTGAAATGGATGAGCTCATGCCCCATGAATCCGCGCGATTCATGCCGCGTTCCTGAACACGCCGATGTGCGCGGTGGCGTCGCGGGTCAGCGCGGTGGTAATTGCGCCATGTTGGCCCGGATGCGGCGCACGTAGCCCAGCGTCTCCGTATAGCGCCAGCGCTCCACCGTGGGCGCCACACGTTCGATACTGGCCCATGTGCGGTCGTTCAGACGCGCGGCGAGCGCCGTCCGGCGAGCACGCTTGATGGTGCCCTCGCCGGCATTGTAGCCGGCGAACATGTACGCCCAACGCTCCTGTTCCTCCACATCGCGTCGCCAGAGCTCCCAGAGATCGTGATCGTGGAGGATTCCCGCCGCGATATTCCACTCGGGATTCTCGATGGCGCCGAAGTGCGGCAACGCCGAGCGGATCTGCCCGTACGTCGACGGCATGAGCTGCATGATCCCCCGCGCCCCCACCCGGCTTCGCGCCGTGGGTGTCAGGTCGCTCTCCGCCATCCCCTGGGCCTTGAACCATCGCCAGTCGGTACCGACCCCGAAGTAGCGCTTCGCGTACTTCCGGAAGATTGGATCGTAGCGCTCTGTGGCCTTCCGGGCCTCGCGTTCGCGAGCCGCCACCGCAATGGCGTGGCCGGCACGCTTGGCGAGTGTCACGGGAGTCTGCGCGCCGGCGGTGAGCCGCGGCAGCACGAGTGCCACTGCGAGCAAGAGTGCAATCCCCGGCGCACGCAGGGCGACATGGCAGGAACGGTGGCTTCGCATGATACGTCAGCCCAGCGCCTTGCCGATGATCATCGCGATCGAGATGAAGATGGCCGCGATGAAGATGGCCACCGCCACATTCCCCTTCTGGAGTTCCACGGGGAAGTCGACCTCCGGCGTGAGGCGATCGATCAGGCGATACGAGATGAACATCAGGACCACGCCGAGCACGGCGTAGAGAATGTTGACCACAATCACGGACAGTTGCACAGCACTCCCGGCTGGGTGTGATTATCGTACCTCATCATGCATGACGCGAACAACGCCAGGATGTTTCAGAATCCAGCTGCCGGCATCAGCCTTCACCACGGCGGCCTCCGCGTCGCCGGCGGTGTTCTCCTCGCCGATGTGGCGACCCACGACGTGGTGCAGCGCGATTTCCCGGTGCTGGCTTCGGTCGCCGCCGACCTCGCGCGGCTCACGCCCGCCGCCACCCTCGCCGGCAACGTGATGCAGCGGCCGCGCTGTCCGTACTTCCTCCGGGGCGACGCCTGCTTCAAGCACGGGGGCGACGTCTGTCTCGCGGTGGACGGCCACAACCGCGAACTCGCGGTGCTCGAGGGCGGCCCGTGCTTCATCGTCACACCCACGGATGTGGGCACGCTCCTCGTCGCGCTCGACGCCGAAATGGAACTCACCACCGCTACCGGCGCGCACCGCACCGTGAATGCCGGCGAGTTCTTCGTGCTGCCCCGCGACGTGCTGGACCGCGAGACGGTCGTCCAGCCAGGCGAGACGATGGTCGCGGTCGTACTGCCCGCCGCGGCGGCGGGTGGGCTCCAGCTGTTCGAGAAGATGCCCTCCGTCACCGATCCTGACTACGCGCTCGCCAGCCTCGCCGCCGTCCGTCGGGCCGACGGCGAGGTCCGCCTCGTGCTCGGCGGTGTGAGCCCTCGGCCGTATCGCGTCTACAACTCCGTCGAGGAGGAGACGATGTCCGGTGGGCTCGACGACGAGACGATCACCGGACTCGCGGAGCGCGCGCTGCTCGACGCCGAGCCGCTCTCCGAGAACGGATACAAGGTGGACCTGGCGGCGGGGCTTCTTGAGCGGGCGATCCGGAGAATCGCGTCGCCCTGAGTACACAGTGGAGGACTGCCGCACCCCGTCGTCCTGAGCCGCAGGCGAAGGACCTGCAGATCCTTCGCTTCGCTCAGGATGACTTACCGCGGCGGGACGTACGGGCCTGGCAGCGTGCGGCATCGGCTCGCATGTACCCGGCACCCGCAATGTGGTCCACACTGTCCGCGTACTCGAACAGCAGCGTGCCTACCTGCGAGAGTGCATCCACCGAGCGAGCCGGCGATACGCGCACTCCACTCACGATGGGCGAATCGCCGCGCGCCAGATCCACCACATCAGCAGCGGCTGCAGCGGAAGTCGCGCCCAGAGCGCCGCCTCCCACAGGGGCGACACGGGATGACGTCGTGCGTCGAGCAGCATCTGTACGTTGGCGGGAAACACCGCCACCAGCAGCGCCA
>JBBSVF010000381.1:0-2850 GCA_038233745.1 Gemmatimonadales bacterium | reverse complement strand
GACGTCGAATCCAAGCTCGCCAATTATCCCCCGCTGGTATTCGCGGGCGAAGCGCGTCAGCTCAAGGCGCAGCTCGCTCGTGTGGCCGACGGCCACGCCTTCGTGCTTCAGGGAGGAGACTGCGCCGAGAGTTTCGAGGATTTCAGTGCGGACACGATTCGGGATCACTTTCGGATCCTGCTGCAGATGGCGGTCATTCTCACCTTCAGCAAGCGGCGCGCGGTCGTGAAGATCGGTCGTGTCGGTGGGCAGTTCGCGAAACCGCGGTCGAGCGATACGGAGACGCGCGGCGGAACGACGCTGCCTGCCTATCGCGGCGACATCATCAACGGCGTCGACTTCACCCCGGAGTCCCGCATTCCGAATCCGGAGCGCATGGAGCGCGCCTATGTGCAGTCTGCCGCGACGCTGAACCTGCTGCGTGCCCTCGCGCAGGGTGGGTACGCCGACCTGCACCAGGTGCATGCCTGGAACCTGGGGTTCGTTCAGAAGAGTCCGCAGAACGCACACTACGAAAGTATCGCGAAGCGACTCGACGAGACGCTGTCGTTCATGGCAGCGATGGGGATCACCAGCGAGACGACACCGCAGATTAGGGAAGTCTCGTTCTACACATCGCACGAGGCGCTTCTGCTGCAGTACGAAGAGGCGCTGACTCGCCGCGACAGCACCACCGCGCTGCCGGATTCAGGGTACGAAGGCGACTGGTACGATTGCTCGGGCCACATGCTCTGGATCGGCGAGCGCACTCGGCGGCCCGACGGCGCGCATGTCGAATTTCTGCGTGGTGTGAAGAATCCGATTGGCCTGAAGTGCGGGCCGAACATGACGGGCGATGATCTCATCATGCTGATCGACATTCTCGATCCGGAGAACGAGCCGGGGCGTCTCACGCTGATCACCCGGATGGGACATGACAAGGTCGGCGAGGCCCTGCCGAAACTCATCCGACGGATTCAGGCGGAGGGCCGCACGATCGTCTGGTGCTGCGATCCGATGCACGGGAATACGGTGACCACCGGCAACGGCTACAAGACGCGCTCGTTCAAGGATATCCTCGCTGAAGTGCGGACCTTCTTCGCCGTGCATGAGTCGGAAGGAAGCTACGGCGGGGGCGTCCATTTCGAACTCACTGGACGGGACGTCGTCGAGTGCCTGGGTGGTGATCAGAAGATCACTGAAGAACATCTCGCGGGCGGGATGTACCAGACGCTGTGCGATCCGCGTCTGAATGCGACGCAGGCGCTGGAGTTGGCGTTTCAACTGTGTACGTGAGTGTTGCGCGCGGTCGACTGAGGGCGGCGCTTTCCGTGCCAAACAGAGCGGCCACATGCACTCCGGTGACGCACGTGCGTGATGGCGCGATCAATGCATCCCCTCTGACCTCGCAACGCACCGCGCCTCGGCCGTCAGCCACGCGGGTCAACCAGCACATCGGAGAGCACATGACACGCCCGCCTCGCAAGTCTGAGTTGTCGGAGGACGACGCCGACAAGACGCTGCCGAACACGGAAGCCGACGAGAACGACTCCTCGGACGCCATTTCGCCGAATCCTCCGCGTACGACCACTGGCGGATGGTTCACCACTCCCAAGTTCGGATCTGCCGGCGGTGGCGGCGCGGAGCTCGAACCCGGACCCGAGCGCGATTGAAACGGGTTTGCGCCGACAAGACTGCTGGTTGAAGTTGTTCCGACCCGCTTTCATCGGCGCACTACTCGGCACGCTGAGCATCTGCGTTGTCGTCCCGGTGCTGCCCGCGCAGGACACCGGGTCGACCGCTGTGGCGCATCCCGCGGCCGCGGTCGATTCGCCCGATCTCTCACTGACCACGACGACGGTCGACGTGAACCCGGTGGCCCGGGACGCGGTGATCCGGCAGCGCCTGCAGAGTGTCCTCGAGGCGACGGGCTGGTTCGCGTCGCCGCGCGTGCGCGTGCAATCCGGTGTGGTGTTTCTCGAGGGCACGGCGTCCTCGGAGAAATTGCGGACGTGGGCCGGCGATCTCGCGCGCAATACGCAGGATGTCGTTGCCGTCGTCAATCGCGTCACGGTGCCGGCGCCATCCATCTGGGATTTCCGCCCCGCCTCGCAGGGTCTGCTGGTGCTCTGGCGCGATATCATCCGCGCGCTGCCCTCGGTGGCGTTCGGCTTCTTCGTGCTCGTGCTGTCGCTCGGTGCGGCCGTCCTCGTGTCCCGCGGCACGCGTCGCCTCCTGAAGGAGCGGGTACCCGTCAAGCTCCTGCGATCGGTGATTGCAAGGGCAACCGGGGTGCTCGTCCTGCTCCTCGGCGTGTACGTGATCCTGCGTGTGATGGGTCTCACGCAGTTGGCGCTGACCATCGTCGGCGGAACGGGGCTGATCGGTCTTGCCGTCGGCATCGCGTTCCGTGACATCACTGAAAACTTTCTCGCGAGCGTCTTTCTCAGCATTCAGCGTCCGTTCGAGCCGGCGGATCTCATCGAGGTTGCCGGCGTGACCGGATATGTGCAGCAGCTCAACATGCGCACCACCGTGTTGATGAACCTGGACGGCAACGTCATGCAGATCCCGAACGCCACGGTGTACAAGAGCAACCTCCGGAACTACACGACCAACTGCAATCGCCGGGAAAGCTTCAACATCGGGATCGGGTATGATGACATGATTGCAAGCGCCCAGGAGATCGCGCGGCGCGTGCTGGATGCGCACCCGGCTGTATTGCAGGATCCCGAGCCCTGGGTACTCGTCGACAGCCTCGGCCAGTCGACCGTGAACCTGCGCGTCTATTTCTGGCTGGATGGAAGCAAGAACAGCTGGCTCAAGGTGAGGTCCTCGGTGATCCGCCTGGTGAAACGCGAATTCCAGCAG
>JBBSVF010000380.1:0-2852 GCA_038233745.1 Gemmatimonadales bacterium | reverse complement strand
GATCGAGTGAGCGTGTCATGAGCGGTCGGGAGTGTCGGGGGTGAAAGCTGTACCCAGAATTACCGCGCCGCCGCGGCCCCCGTCCGGGGTGCAGCATCCGCCACGCGAAGTTCGTAGCTTGGATTTTCAAACCTTTGCCCGCTTCCAGGTATCTGATCCTGTGCACGAGACGATCCCTGGACGACCAATGACGGCAGTGGCACGACTGGAACCCACCATCCAATCCCCCACCTCCCCCGCTGATGCGGATGTGGCCCTCGCGGCTGCGGGGGATCGGCATGCCTTCGAGCGACTGTACCGTCAGCATTCCCCCCGGGTGTTCACCCTCTGCGCCCGGATGGTCGCCGATCGGATGATCGCCGAGGAGCTCACGCAGGACGTGTTCGTGAGGGCGTGGGAAAAACTTCATCTCTTTCGCGGCGAGAGTGCGTTCGGCACCTGGCTGCATCGCATGGCGGTGAATGTTGTGTTGAACGACCGCAAGTCGGCTGTGCGACAGCGCTCGCGGTTCGCCGACGACGAGGATGGGCAGGCGGTGAATCAGGCGCCAGGTCGTCCAATGGCAACCGGCGACCGCATGGATCTGGAACAGGCAATCAACGGCCTTCCGAAAGGCGCTCGGCGGGTCTTCATTCTCCATGATGTGGAGGGGTACAAGCACGAGGAAATCGCCGCGATGCTCGGCGTGACCACTGGAGCCACGAAGGCGCAATTGCACCGCGCCCGGATGCTGTTGCGAGGGGCACTCAACCGATGACCATGTCTGAACTTCATCTCACCTGCGACGCATGCGCCGAGGCGCTCGGCGAATATCTCGAGGGCGACGCGAGCATCGCGATGCGCTCGGCTGTCGATCGCCACGTGGCCGGGTGCACCGAGTGCGCTGCGCTGCTCGTGGATCTGCGCGGCATCACGAGCGCGGCGGGAGCGTTGCCGTTGCTTGCACCCAGTCGCGACTTGTGGAGTGGCATCGCTGATCGGATTGACACGCCGGTGGTGGCGCTGGGCGATCGCGCGGCGTTCGTATCGGTGCGGCGCCGCTGGTATGCGCATCCCGCGCTGGTGGCGGCGGCGCTCGTGGGTGTCACGGCCGGTGTCACGCATGTCCTCACTCGCGCGTCGCTCGCTCCTGTGTCCAACGAGCAGCGTCTGGCTTCGGCGCCCACGGTGGTGACGCCAGGCGTCGTCGTGGCGGCCGGAGACTCGGGCCGAGAGAGTGCCGGCGCGGCGACGGTCGCTGCTCCCTCGCAGGGCTCGGCGTCATCCGGCTTGTCGCGCGTCGATCTCGTTACCGGCGCAGCGTCGGGCGTGATGCAGCCTCGCGCAGTACAGTCTCCCGTTCGTCAGTGGCGCCCGACCGGCGCGTTGCTCGCGAGCGCATCAGTGCCCGCGTTTGCATCACACGCAGGCGATCCCGTGTATGGCACCGAGATCGCGCGCCTTCGGCAGATCGTGGCCGAGCGAAAGTCGCAACTCGATCCCGCCACGGTGGCGGTCCTGGAGCAGAGCATCACCGTCATCGATTCTGCCATCGCGCAGAGTCGCGCCGCGCTCGCGAAGGATCCGGCGAGCGGCATGCTGGCCACGCAGCTCAATCATTCGCTCGAGAAGAAAGTCGAGCTGCTCAGGACGGTAGCAACGCTGCCGTCAGCCCTGTGAGGAAGATCAGTATGCGGGTTCGAACATTGGCAGTTGTTCTCGTGGCGCTCGGCACGGCGCAGACGGCGATGGCACAGAAGACCAGCAGCCGAGCGCGCGCCGATAGCATTCGGGAGGCCGCGCGCGTACGCGCCGAGGTGCGGGCTGCAGCGCGCGCGAGGGCGGGCATCGATCAGGATGTGGACGTTGATGTCCAGGTAGAACTCGACCGCGAACTCGGGCGACGCGGTACGCCGCAGACCCTCGACACCCTCGTGTCATTCGACGAGCGCGGCACCGTGTCGGTGAGCTGCGCTGGCGGGAACATCATCGTCACGGCGAACGAGCGTCCCGAGATCCGGGTGCGAGCACGGAATGGGAGCGGCGGGATTCGCTTTACCAGCACCGGATCGCGGGCGATTCTCGAGCCGGCGCAGGGTCGCGGATGCCGCGATGGTCGCTTCGAGATCATGGTGCCCTACGGAGTGCGCCTGGCTGCGAGCAGCTCCAGCGGCGATGTGCAGGTGACCGGTGTGCGGGGCAACGTGGAGATCCACTCGCTGAGCGCTGATGTGCAGGTGCGAGACGCAGGGGGCCGCCTGGACGTGGAGAGCTTGTCCGGCGACATCCGTGTGCGGAATGTGACTGGCGAAGTCAGCCTGCACAGCATCAGTGGCGACGTCACGCTGTCAGGGGCACGCAGCGATGTGGAGCTGGAGTCCGTGAGCGGCGACCTGGAACTGAGCGATGTGATCGCACGTAGGGTGCGGACGAACAGCACGAGTGGCGACATCAGCTTCGATGGACAGATCGCCCCGGACGGCCGCTACGAGTTCACCACCCATTCCGGTGATGTCACGCTCCGCCTTGCCGACGACGTCGGGGCGGAGATGAGTGTCGCCACCTACAGTGGCACTATCGACAGCGCGATTCCCATCACGCTCAAGGCCGGGGACCATCGCATCGGCTCCGGACAGGCGAAACGCCTGAACTTCACCGTCGGACGCGGAACGGCTCGCCTCATCGTCGAGACCTTCAGCGGCGACGTCATGCTCTCGACCAGACCGCGCCGCTGAGCGCTCACCTCACCAGGACCATCATCATGCGAAAGCTTCTCTCAGTCCTCTCCGTTGCCCTCCTCTGCACGCCGGCGCTGCTCACCGCGCAGGACCGTGCGGACGAGCGTTCCTTCACCCTCAGCGAGACCGTGCCTG
>JBBSVF010000379.1:0-2857 GCA_038233745.1 Gemmatimonadales bacterium | reverse complement strand
CTGGACCATTCCCAGTGCACTGAATCTTCCGGCGGGGATGACGGATCTCGTCGGACGCCGCCTTTCGCGGCTGCCGCCCGAGGCGCTCAAGGTGCTCGTGACCGCGGCGGCGATCGGCCGGACATTCACACTGCCGCTCCTCACCGAAGCCTCAGGCGCTGGCTCGGAGAAGGTGCTCGACGCAGTGAGCAGCGGTGCACGATGATCTCGCGCGCGCCGCGGAGCAGTCCGGGCGCTGGGCGGACGTGGAGCGTTCGTGCGACGCGATTCTCGACTCGGCCTCATTCCAGAGCGACCCCACGCGCGCGCTGCCGGTTCAGTTGCGCCGGCTGCAAGCCCGGGTGCGGCTGGGACAGGCCGCGCGCGAGACGGAGATGGAGTGCCGCGAACTGCTGGCGAAGGCCGAACAGCTGGGAAGTACGGCAGACGTGGTGCAGACGCGCTCGCTGCTTGTACAGACGCTCGCGCGCGTGGGCGAGATGGAAGAGGCCATCCGGATCGCCGATGCCTCACTCCGCATCGCGGAGGAGAGCGGCGACGAGGGGCTGGCTGGGGAAGCGATGCATCGCCTGGCGATCACCCTGCTCGCGTCGCGCTCCGAAGACGCGGTGGAGTTGCTCCTGCGCCTGGTCACCCGCGCGCGCGCGCGCGATGACCGCGTGATGGAGGCGCGTGCCTTCCTGTCACTTGGCGTCGCGCGCATGCGTACCCGCGACGATCTCGCCGGCGCAGATGCCTTTCGCTCGGCGCTCACCATCGCGCGCGATGCGCAGGCGCTCGATGTGGCGGCGAGTGCGTCGATGAATCTGGGAGTGATCGGGCTGCGCGGCGGAGATTTTCCCTCGGCGCACGATGCACTCACTGATGCGCTGCGCCTGTACACCACGTTGCGCAACAACACCAACCGCCTGGCCGCGCTCTACAACCTCGCCAATCTCGAGCGGGAGCGTGGCGACGCGGCGGCGGCGTCATCGCTCTATCGCGAGACGTCGATTCTTGCGGACGAGCTGAGCGCGGATGACATCGCCGTGGGCGCCTTCGCCGGGAGCGGGCTGGCCGCGATCAAGCTCGAAGAGATCGACGTTGCGCGGGATGCCCTGGCTTCAGCGGAGAATGTGCTCGGCGGCCGCCCCGATTGGTGGTTCCAGGGGCGCGAGCTGCTGGAGAGTCTCGTGATCCGGTTGCACGCGCATGATGGCCAGTACGATCACGCGCTCGCACGTTTCAACGGAGCCATCGAGAAGCTGGAGGCTGTGGATGTCTATGCGGCGGCCTGGATGGTGGCCGACTGCGCGGCGGAACTCGCCGAACGGGATTCGTCGCTCTGGGGTGTGGTGGAGCGATTCGCCAGTCATCCCACCGTGCAGCAGTTCGTGCCGCTCTCCGCACGATTCACTGCGCTGCGCGACATGTCGGAACGCCTCGACACGGCACATCTGCGCACGCATGGCTGAGCGCCGTCAGCGTCGAAGTTCCCACTCGACAAGGGGAGCATCGAGGACGGCACGTTGCACAGCATCGGAGACATCGCGACGGAGTTGCGTGTGCCGGCTGCCCTCTCCTCGCGAGTTGACCCGGTTCATGAGCAGCACCACGAACAGGTCGCGCTCCGGATCCACCCAGACGGATGTGCCGGTGAATCCAGTGTGGCCGAAGCTTCGGGGCGAGAAGTAGCGTCCCGAGCTGGCGGTGGGCGCTGGCGTGTCCCATCCGAGCGCGCGGCTCGAGGCAGGTGATTGCCTGGCGGTCCAGCGGGCAATGGTATTTGCCCCGGCAATTCGGGCTCCGTCGTAGACACCGCCGTTGAGCAGCATCTGAGCGAAGACCGCCAGATCGCTGGCCGACGAGAAGAGGCCGGCATGACCGCTTACGCCGCCGATTGCCCAGGCATTGCCGTCATGGACGACCCCGCGAAGGAGACCGCCTCTTGACGTGTCGATGGCGGTGGGGGCGGTGCGACGAAGGAGGGCGGTGTCGCCAGGTGCGAACCGAAAGCGTGTGTCCGCCATGCCGAGTGGGCGGAAGATCTGTTGCGCGGCGAGGCTGTCGAGCGGCGCCGCTGTGATCGTTTCGATCACCGCCTGCAGCACTACTATGTCCCAGTCGCTGTAGGTGGTAACGGTGCCGGGCGCAGAACGCAGGGGCCGCAGGTTGATCTGCCGAATGAACTCCTCGCGCCCGCGGTACTGTGTGAACAGGGGCGCATATGCCTCGAGGCCTCCGGAATGCGTGAGCAGCATGCGCACCGTGATGGGGGCCTTGTCCGGCGCGTTGAAGGCGGGGAGGTAGCTGGCGACGGTGCGGGAGAGATCGAGTTTCCCCTGTTCTTCGAGCTGCATTGCGAGGGTGGTGGTGGCGATCACCTTGGTGAGCGAGGCGAGATCGTAGATGGTCGCCGGCGTGACCGCTGGACTTCCTGGGGCGTAGTCGAGTGTGCCGTAGCCTGCGAGATGCACGAGACGGCCGTGGCGCCCGACCGCGATCGCGACACCCGGGGCTGCGCCCTGTGCGATGCCGAGGGCGATGATGCTGTCGAGGGCGTGCCCGAGTGAGGAGTCCATGCCCACGGCAGCCGGCGACACGGGCAGGAGACGGGGGAGTGCGGCGAGCCGTGTAGGTGCGCGAGGGGTTGGTGGCGCGGCCGCGACGGGCGGAAGAGCTACTGTGCGTCCAGCACAAGCCGCGAGTACGAGCGGCAGCAGAATACACGAAAGACGAGGGAACAGATGGCGCATGAATCGAGTACCGGGAAGGATGCGACCGCTTTGCGCAGTCCGTGCGGGCGGGGATATCTGCGTCGCCGTCCAACGTTGGTGCAGAGAAGGACACAGGCGCAGAGTCCGTCGGCCACGATTGG
>JBBSVF010000378.1:0-2860 GCA_038233745.1 Gemmatimonadales bacterium | reverse complement strand
ACCCACCTCCTCCAGCACCAGTTGTTCGGCGACCTCCGGCAACAGCGTGTGGAAGATGTCCTCAGGAGGTTCCGCGCCCATGTCGGGAAGTCGCAACATGATGCCGTCGTCTGTCGTCTGCACCTGCGCATCCACACCTAGCCGTTCGCGTGCCCGGCGCGCGAGCGCCATGCCCCACGGCGCATTCACCCGCCCCCCGAATGGCGCGTGCAGCACCATGCGCACTGCGCCTACCTCGTCACGGAACTGCTCGAGCACCAGGTGCGTATCGTCCGGCACCACGCCAGTGCTCGCGCGCTGGCTCTGCACATACTCGACGAGCGACTGCACGGTATTCGCGTCGGCGTGATACTCGGTGCCGATCGCCGCGAGATCGTCAGTGGTGCGTGCGTCATCCAGCCGGCGACGCAACGCGCCCACGCGTGGAGTGATATGGCTGGAGCGCGCCATGAACTCGCCGTGCCAGAAGGGCATGCGCGCCGGAGCGCCTGGCGCTGGCACCACGACCACGCGGTCGTGCTCGATCGCCTGGATGCGCCAGGTGGACGAGCCAAGCTGAAAGGCGTCGCCCACGCGCGACTCGTGAACGAACTCTTCGTCCAGTTCGCCGAGTCGCGTCTTGTCGCCCAGGTGGACCGTGTAGAGGCCGCGGTCGGGGATCGTGCCTCCGGAGATCGTGGCCACCATGCGCGACGAGCGCGCCGGCGTGAGGAGGTCGGTGACGCGGTCCCAGGTGAGGCGCGCATCCAGTTCACTCGCGACATCGCTCGGATACTTGCCTGCGAGCATCGCGAGGGTTTCGTCGAAGGCGGCGCGGGTGAGCGCGTGATACGGATATGCGCCGCGCACGAAGGCGAAGAGGTCTGTTGCCGTCCACGCCGGCAGGTCCGAGGCGACGATGGCGACGACGATCTGCGCGAGCACGTCGAGGGCATTCTGTACCACGCGGGTGGGCTCCACGTCGCCCGCGCTCATGGCGTTCACGATGGCGAGTTGCTCCAGTGCGTCATCCCGGAAGGTGGGGACGAACAGGCCGCGGCTCACGGCGTCGAGCGAATGGCCTGCGCGTCCCACTCGCTGGAGTGCAGAGGCGACGCGCTTGGGTGACTGGAGCTGGATCACCAGATCAACCGATCCCACGTCGATGCCCAGTTCGAGGGAACTGGTGGTGACGAGGGCGCGGAGCTCGCCGGCCTTCAGTCGTTCTTCCAGCAGCAGGCGTCGATCGCGCGAGAGTGAGCCGTGGTAGGGAAGCGCTGTCTCCTCGCCGGCCACGGTGTTGATCCGCGCCGCCATCCGCTCTGCCTGCCCGCGGTTATTCACGAACACCAGCGTCGTGCGGGCGGCGCGGATACTGTCGAGCACCATCGGGGCGACGGCGGTCCAGATCGTTCCGTCCACGTGGGCGAGGTCCGGTACGGGCGAGACAACCGACGTCTCCATCTGCTTCACCAGCCCGCAGTCCACGATGGTGACTGGGCGGTCTCGTGCAGTCCCTGGTTGGGATGGATCTGGGTCCGAGCCCCCGAGGAAGCGGGCGATTTCCTCGAGGGGGCGCTGGGTGGCGGAGAGTCCGATGCGCTGGGGCGGCGACGGGGAGAGGCGAGCCAGACGCTCGAGGGTGAGGGCGAGATGGGCGCCGCGCTTGGTGCCGGCGACAGCGTGGATCTCGTCGACGATCACTGCGCGGAGGCTGCTGAAGATCGTGCGTCCTCGCACGCTGGTGAGGAGGATGTGCAGCGACTCCGGGGTGGTGATGAGGATGTGCGGCGTCTTGCGGAGCATCCGCGCGCGCTCCGAGGGCGGAGTATCGCCGGTGCGGACGGCGACGCGAATTTCAGGGAAGAGCGGGAGGTGGATTGGTCGGGCGGGAACTGCAGGCCCTTCGCTGCGCTCAGGGCGACTGGGGATGGGGTGTTGAACTGCAGGCCCTTCGCTGCGCTCAGGGCGACTGGGGATATGCTCGGGAGTCAAATACCTGTCGTCCTGAGCCGTAGGCGAAGGACCTGCAGCTTCACGCCCCGCCGCCTCGAAGCGCGCCTTGAGCTGCGCGAGGGGCATCTCAAGATTGCGCTGGACGTCATTGTTGAGGGCCTTGAGGGGCGACACGTACAGCAGGTGCACCGCATTGGCGAGCGGCGCTTCGAGCCCTTCGACGATCAGCGCATTGAGCTCCCAGAGAAAGGCCGCGAGCGTCTTGCCGGTGCCGGTGGGAGCGAGAATGAGGGTATCGTCGCCCGCAGCGATCGCCGGCCATCCCTGGCGCTGCGGAGGCGATGGTTCGCCGAGTGTCTCGGTGAACCACTCGCGTACGATTGGATGGAAGGGGGTGAGCGGGTCCGGCATCCCTGGTGGGGATGGCAAGAAGTGTTCGTCTTGCTCTGGTGTGGCGGGCTCGTGGAGCGTTCATGACGGATCTGACCGATGACACGGAAACTGCCGGATCACTGCACTCGCCCGGCAACCCTGAGAATCAATCCATACCTATTTTTTGTTGGTGCGGCGCACAGATCTCGCCCTACCCATCCGGCAGTTTCCGTCAAGATCCGAAAAATCCGTTACGAACGCTTCACCAGCCCCAGCGCACCGGACCCAAAGCGTTCGGAACGGATCTGACTGATCACACGGAAACAGCCCGATCATCTGAACTCACCCTGCAACCCTGAGAATCGATCCATATCTATTTATTTGTTGGTGCGGCGCACAGATCTCGCCCATTCCCATCCGGCAGTTTCCGTCAGGATCCGAAAAATCCGTTACGAACGCTCCACGAGCCGGCCACACAGATCCACGAGCCCCAGCGCACCAGACTCTACCGAACGGCCCTCGCAAATCCGGGAACCACGATCTCGTAGTCCTT
>JBBSVF010000377.1:0-2872 GCA_038233745.1 Gemmatimonadales bacterium | reverse complement strand
GTCATCCTGAGCGCAGCGAAGGATCTGCAGTTCCGCTGACACCAGCGCGACGGGCCACTGCATGCCCTTCGCTGCGCTCAGGGCGACTACTCGTGCTCCGCGCCGCCCGCCGTTCCTGCCGCGTGAAAGCGCACGTCGGTGGGGTGCTTGTACGTCGTCTTGTGGATATAGCCGGCGGTGAGCGCCGTCACCACGGCCAGCCCGACGATGAACGCGGCGACACCCCAGCCTTCCTGCTTGAACGGAATGCGCGTGGGGGCGGTGCTGGTCGTGTGCGGATCGTCGTGCATGCAGAGCTCCGGGATGGGCGGCGTATGATTCGCTGAAAAATCTATGCGGACGCCGGAAGGGGCGACAGCGGCAGAGGTTCGGTTTCTGCACCGGACCGTGGTCAGTCGCCGACCCAGCCCCCGGAGAAGCCATGCCGAACGCCACGAAGTCCGCAAAGCGCCCTGTGACATCCCCCCGCACCCGCCTGCGCGCCGGCGCCCACGAGATTCCGATGCGCGCCCTCGGCCGCGCCGGCGAGTCGGTGACGGCGCTCGGAATGGGAGGCTTCCACCTGGGCATGATCGGCAGCGAGCGCGACGCCATATCGCTGGTGCACAAGGCGATCGACGGCGGCATCCACTTTCTCGACAACGCGTGGGAGTACCACGACGGCACGAGTGAGATCCGGATGGGGAAGGCACTCGCGAATGGATGGCGGCAGAAAGTGTTCCTGATGACGAAGGTCTGCACTCATGGGCGCGACGCGAAGACGGCCCTGCGGCAGCTGGAAGAGAGCCTGCGTCGCCTGAAGACGGATCACCTGGACCTCTGGCAGGTGCATGAGGTGGCGTACGCTGGCGATCCCGAGCGGCACTTCATGAAGGGTGGGGTGATCGAGGCGCTCGACCGGGCGAAGGAGAAGGGGCTCGTGCGGCATGTGGGATTCACGGGCCACAAGGATCCTTCGTTGCATCTGAAGATGCTGTCGTACGGCTATCCCTTCGACACCTGCCAGATGCCGCTGAACTGCTTCGATGCGAGTTTCAGGAGCTTCGAGCAGCAGGTGATTCCCGAGTGCATTCGTCAGGGAGTATCCCCGATCGGGATGAAGACCTTCGGCGGCGAGGCGGACGCGGTGAAGAAGCGCGTGGTGAATGCGAAGGAGGCCCTTCGCTATTCGATGAGTCTGCCGGTGGCGGTGACGGTGACGGGGATCGATTCGGAGAAGGTGCTCCGGCAGAACCTCTCGGTGGCGCAAGGCTTCCGGCCGATGGGCAAGCTGGAGATGGAACGCATGCGCGTGCGCTGTGCCCCGCTGGCAGTGGATGGCCGGTTCGAACTGTACAAGGTGACGGCGAAGCACGAGGCCAATGTCGGGCGGCGGCAGCATGGGTTTCCGCTTCAGGGCGAGCTGGGGGGGTAACGATCAGGCGCGGTGCCGGGCGCGATGATCGAACGCTACGAATCAACGGGCGATGTCTGTCGCACGTTGCGATCGAACTTGTCCCAGCCCTTTTCCCCTCGCAGAAACTCCACACTTCCAAGCAGGCCGGCGTACACGAGAATTGGCCGATACAGCAGCAGGTCCAATGGGCCGAGGATCAGCATGCGGATCACGTCGCTCAGTCGATAATCCCTGAAACCCGTGTCATGCAGTGACACCGAGAGTGTTGTGGGAATCGCTGTTCCGAAGGCCATGATGCCAAGGAAGGCAACATACGCCGGCCAGCCGAGCTCACCGACGGCGATGGCGAGCAGGAGCGCGAGGAGCGACAGGACGTGAAATACTGGCGCGAGGCATTCGAAGAACAGGTAATACGGCATGCCCACCAGTCCCACCGACCGATAGCGCGGGCGTCCGAACATTCGGCGATAGTGCCAGACCGTCTCCAGTGTCACGCGCTGCCACCGGGCGCGCTGGCTGATCAGGCTGCGAATGCTGGTCGGACCTTCTGTGAGCGCGACCAGGCTGGGCAGCGAGATGATGCGGTACGGACGCTTCGTACGCAGGAACCGCTCGTGAATCCGGAACGTCATCTCGATATCTTCGCATGTGAACTCTTTCGAGAAGCCGCCCATCTCCAGGATCACATCGCGGCGCCACAGACCGAAGCCACCCGGGACACAGAGCATGCAACCGATCCGGCTCCACGCGGCCCGATACGCAACGAACGCTCGCATCATGTCGAGATGCTGATAGTCCACCAGCATGTGGCGATTGATTTTCGGCGCGGAGGTGTCGGCGTCGAATGCGGACTCTGGCTCGGTGCTGATGCCGAACAGGCTCGCGGCGGCCACGATGCGGGCCGGATCCTTGATGACGGCCGTCATCGCCCGCAGCAGCGCGTCGGCGACGAACACGGTGTCGCCGTCCACACAGCACAGGTAGCGGTAGCGGGCGAAGTTCGCACCGCAGTTCATGGAGTCGGCCTTCCCGCCGTTTTCTTTCGACACGACCGTCAGGCGAGGATGCACGCGGCTGCGGTAAACTGTGCGTATGGGCTTCGTCTGGAGCGATTCGCGGAAAAAGACCTGCCTCGGCTCCAGGTCGAACTCGGCGTCGAGCGCGGACACCGTTCCGTCGGTGGATCCATCGTCGACGACGATCACTTCGAACTCCGGGTACGATTGCGCGAGCAGTGATCTGACGGCCGGCACGACCATGCCTTCTTCGTTGAACGCGGGCGCGATGATGCTCACCGGAATGGTGTAGCGGGAGCCGAGCACCGATTCGTAGTCCTCGACGTCATCCTGCCGGCGACGGAAGCGGCTTTCCCTCACGGCCACGGCAAGCATGCCGGCCACGTACATGCCCAGGGCGGAGGCATAGATGACGGTGATGACGAGCACGACCCTGAGCAGGCCCGCCGCGGCGAGTGAG
>JBBSVF010000376.1:0-2876 GCA_038233745.1 Gemmatimonadales bacterium | reverse complement strand
CGAGGTGCGCCATGCAGCGAATGCTACGGACGTGATGACCACGAGCCCCGCCGCGATGGCCGCGATCGTCGCAACGCGTCGGCGCGAGGAGCGCTGTGTCGGCGCGGGGCCCGTGCCCGTGGTCACCCCTTCGAGGGCCTGGAGTACCTCGCGCGCGCTCTGGGGCCGGCGGGCGGGATCCTTCTCGAGCAGCTGCGCGACGAGCTGCGCCAGCGGACGGGGGACGTCGGCGCGGGCCGTGGCCAGCGGCGCGGGGGTCTCCGTCAGGTGCGCGGCGAAGAGCTGGTGCGTCGGCCGGCCGGCGAACGGTGCGGCACCGGCGAGCATCTCGTACGCGACGCACCCCAGCGCATAGAGGTCAGCCCGATGATCGGTGTCGGGATCACCCGCCGCCTGCTCGGGCGCCATGTACGCGGGCGTGCCGATGCTCGTGCCGAGCTGGGTGAGTGTGCCACCGGGTGCCTGCGTGCGTGAGGCCGAGAGCGCCTTGGCGATGCCGAAGTCGGTGACCACGGCCGCGTCGCCGGAGAGGAGGATGTTCTCCGGCTTGATATCGCGGTGCACTACGCCGCGCTCGTGCGCGTAGGCGAGCGCGCGTGCCACGTCGCGCAGCACCGACACGGCCTCGCCCACGGGAAGCGCACCATTCCGTTCGAGGCGCGCGCGAAGGGACAGGCCGTCCACGAAGGGCATCGTGTAGTACGGCAGGCCGTCGGTCTCTCCCGCGGTCATCAGCGGAACGATGTTGGCCTGCTGCAGCGACGCCGCCAGCTCGATCTCCCGCGCGAAGCGCTCGGCCGACAGGCCGGCGGCCAGCTCGGGGGCGAGGACCTTGACCACGACCCGACGTCGGAGCCGCGTCTCCTCGGCCACGAACACGCGCGACATCCCGCCGCCGCCCAGCTCCCGTTCGAGCGTGTAGGCGGTGCCGAGGGTCGTCTGGAGCTGGTCGCGCAGATGGTCCGGCTGGGCGGTGGGCACGGCGTGGGTGCGAAGGCGGGAAGGCGTCGTGCGAGCCCGCTCAATATGGGGCGGGTGCTGCACGAGGGAAACACATACCGCACCCGGGCGACAACTGCTCGCTCTGTCATCCTGAGCGAAGGCGAAGGATCTCAGGCTCGTTGCGCAAGGAACGGGGATCCTTCGACTCGCTGCGCTCGCTCAGGATGACAAATGTGGGATGTGCGCTCGCTCAGCATGACAACTGATCCGCAGGGTCAGAACGAATCGCGACGCAGGCGGGGCACGGGGAGTGGCACCGGGCGCTCACCCAGCGCGCGCTCGAGCTCCTGACGGATCTCCGTCGTCGCCCGGAGCATGAGCTTGTAGTTGCCGACGGTGTTCCGGTCGAAGAACCGGGTGGCATCCATCGCGCGCCGCAGCTCGGGTTTCGCGCGCAACGCCGCGGCCCGCACCCGTACCGGTGCGAGGCGGTCGGGAACGTAGTTGGGCAGCGTCGCGGCCGAGAGCGCGATGCGTGCCTGGTTCAGCATATCGACGCTCCGCGTTCGGGCGACAAGCTCGTCCACGTATGTGGGCAGGAGTGCGCGGAGCCGCGCGTCGCGCACGAGATGGATGTCACCATTCTGGATCAGTGCGGCGAATGGAATCACGATCGGCTGGGCATCGGACCACCATCTGCTGTTCTCGAC
This sequence comes from Gemmatimonadales bacterium, assembly GCA_038233745.1. Lineage (GTDB taxonomy): Bacteria > Gemmatimonadota > Gemmatimonadetes > Gemmatimonadales > Gemmatimonadaceae > AG11. Next base: position 1,224 of record JBBSVF010000376.1, on the reverse strand, counting down.
GAGCATCGAAAGGGAGTCGTCCGGTACGGAAGCGAGCGAGTCGAGCAGTCGCGTGGCGATGACGAGTGAGGTGCTGTCCTCGTAGACCGCCTGCCGGAGCCGGCGCTCGCTGACGCGGGCGGCGTCGAGCAGGTTTCGGAGCTCGCTTCGCTCGCGCACGCGCTCCTGGCGGTCGCTCCACCACGCGCTCCCGGCCAGTGCGAGCGCGACACCGAGGGCGGTGAGCAGCACCTGCCCCGCGGCGACGCGCCAGTCCATCCGAATGCGGAGCCCGGAGAGCGTGGAGCGAAGGCGGTGCCCGGGCTGCCCGCTCGCACCCGCGGACGGGTACTCCAGACCGGTGAGCGCGTCGTCATCCGTGGCGGAGCTCGCATCGGCAGGGAGGTGGTCACTCATGCCGGCTCCCCTTGACGTCAGACTCAAAGTCTGAGCACATGCTTCGGCTTCGCGCCCTTCACGGCGTCGAGAGCAATGGACGTATCGAACGTGACGAGACGGCCATGGTTCGCGACCGCGAGTGCCAGCAGATAGACATCGGTGAGCTGCCGGGGGCCGTGAATGCGCGTCACATCGATGAGGTCGTCGTCGAGGACGCTCTCGCTATCCGCCCAGAACTCATGCGTGCGGTCTGCCGTCGCGGAGCGCAGACGCTCCACGATCTCGAGCACGGAATGCGCGTTCGGGTAGTTCGGATGGGACATGATCCGCACACAGCCGTTCTGCGTGATCGGACATGACGCCCATCCATCGCTGGCGTGGTCGCCGAACCACGTCATCGCGCTGCGATGCGAGGTGTGATCGGCATCCAGCAGCGCGATCAGTACATTGACGTCGAGCAACGAGCGCATCAATACGCGTCGTCGTGCCGCAACTGGTCGATCAGGTCGTTGGTGATGATGCTCCCACGTGGGGCGAACGGCTTGAAGCCATGGACACCCTTCGGGGCTCGCGCGCCAGCTGCCTGGGGCGCTGTCAGCGCCTGGCGGAGCAACTCCGAAATCACTTGTCCCGCAGTCTTGCGCTCGCGCTGCGCGCGCTCCTTGGCGGCCAGGAGCACATCATCGGCGATGTCGAGCGTCGTTCGCATGCATCTGATGCTATGGCATCAACATCAGATGTCAAGGCCGCCCGCCCGCGCACCTCCCGGTGGTCAGCCTTCCGCGATCCCGCAGCCCATGCGTCGCACGCGCAGACTCTGTCGCGCACGACAGGATTCTTAATCAT
>JBBSVF010000375.1:0-2877 GCA_038233745.1 Gemmatimonadales bacterium | reverse complement strand
CGTGCGCTTGAGCTCCGTGATCAGCTCCCAGAGCTGCCGGCGCGACTGCGGATCCAGTCCGGTGGTGGGCTCGTCGAGAAAGAGCAGTTCCGGATCGCCCACCAGTGCGCAGGCCAGAGCGAGGCGCTGCTTCTGTCCGCCGGAGAGTTTCCCGACTCGGGCGCCGCGCTTTTCGTTCAGCTGCACGATGTCGATCACGTCGTCCACGGAGCGCCCGCGTCGATAGAAGCTCCGGAAGAGCCGCACCGTCTCGTGCACCGTGAGCTTCTCGGCCAGCTGCGTTTCCTGGAGTTGGATGCCGAGGCGCTCGCGCAGTTCGGCTTCGTTGTCGGCCCAGGTGCGTCCGAGTACCTCCACCTCGCCGGCGTCCGGCGTTGCAAGGCCCTCGCAGATTTCGATCGTCGTCGTCTTGCCTGCGCCATTGGGTCCGAGCAGGCCGAAGCACTCGCCCTGTTGTACCTGGAGATCCAGTCCGTCAACGGCGATGACATTACCGAACTGTTTACGCAGGCCGGAAACGCGGAGCGCCGGCACGGTCACGACGATGCCTGGATACGGCGGCTCATGGTGATGATGGCACGGAAGATCGCTTCCGTTTCCTCCACTGGGAGGCCGCGGTGGAAAGCGATGCCGCGCACGCGCGCCACCACTTCCTCCTCTCGCGGCACATCGCGGTCGGCAAGCTTCTGTACGCGTTTCTCCACCGCCAGCGCGCGCGCCACCTCGGCGCGCCGCGAGAGATGCTTGAGGATCGCGTCGTCAATGGAGTCGATGTGGTCGCGCAGCCGGGAGATCTCGTCGGTCGAGTCGTCTGCGAGGGAGAAGTCGTCGGATGTCATGGTGCACAATCTGGCGAGAGGGGGATGCGCGCGGGAGGTCGCGGGGGCAGGTTACTCGCACTCCCCACCGGAACTCCCATCCCCTCCGCGCCGATGCCGATGTCCCGTCGATTACTCGTCCTGTTTTCTCTGGCGTGCGCCGCTGCGCCCGTACACGCGCAGCGAGCGCCGCGCGCCCTGCCCACGCCAGCCTCCGTGATCGGCTTCGAGCCCGGCACCGATCGCCGGCTGCCCGCGTGGTCGCAGGTCGTGTCGTATTTCCAGGCGCTCGATGCCGCGTCGCCCCGTGTGCAGGTGCGCACGCTCGGGCGTACCACCCTTGGCCGCCCCTTCATCGCGGCATTCATCGGCGATTCGGCAACGCTGGCCTCGCTTCCGAAGGTGCGCGACGCGCAACGCCGTCTCGCCGATCCTCGGCTTACCACGCCGGCCGAGCGTGCGACGCTGGAGCGTGACGGGAAAGTGGTGGTGCTGGTGACGTCGAGCATTCACTCCACCGAGGTCGGCGGCATTCTCACCCCGCTCAACCTCGCGTACAAGCTGGCGAGCGGAACCGACGAGGAATCACGCAGCATCCGGAAGAACAGCCTGGTGATCCTCGTGCCGTCGCTGAATCCCGATGGCGTGGACATTGTGGGCGACTGGTACCGCAGCTCGCTCGGCACTGCGTGGGAGGGTTCGGCGCCGCCCACGCTGTATCACTACTATACCGGCCACGACAACAATCGCGACTGGTATGCCTTCACGCAGGTGGAGACGCAGATGGTGATTGACTCGCTGTACAGCGAGTGGCATCCCCAGATCGTGAACGACATCCACCAGCAGGGGTCTGCGGGCACGCGCATCTTCATCCCGCCCTACATGGATCCCATCGAGCCCAACATCGACCCCATCCTGGCCGCCGGTGTGGCGCAGATGGGCAAGTCGATGACCTGGCGCATGACCGCGCAGGGCTTCGAGGGCATCGCGAACAACACCTCGTACGACGCATGGACTCCGGCGCGCGCCTATCAGCACTATCATGGCGCCATTCGCATTCTGACGGAGACGGCGAGTGCGTCGCTCGCGTCGCCGATCACGGTGCAGTTCGACTCATTGCGCGCCGGCTACAATGTGGATCCCAAGGTGGCTGGCGTGGACTTCCTCACGCGCTGGATGGGAGGGCGCTGGGGCATCGGCGACATCGTGCGCTATCAGACCGCTGCAACGTGGGCGCTGTTGACACAGGCGGCCGCTGACCGTGCCGGCTGGCTCTCGAGCTACAGCATCGTCCAGCGCCACTCCACGCAGGGGCGGGGCGCCGAAGGCAGGGAAGACTGGCCCGCCACGATCGTGGTTCCTGCCCAGCCCGCGCGCGACACTGCCATCAATGCGGCGTTGCGGATCCTGCAGCGTGGCCAGGTGGAGATTCGTCGCTCCTCTGTAGCGTTTACCGCCAACGGGCGCAGTTTTCCCGCTGGCAGTTACCTGATCAACACCGCGCAGCCGTACGGCGGTTTTGCCAAGACGTTGCTGGAGCGGCAACACTATCCCAATCTGCGCGAATATCCGGGGGGGCCGCCGAAGCGCCCGTACGATGTGACCGCGCACACCCTGCCGCTTCTGTATGGTTTCGACGTCGTCATGCTGCCCGAGCCCGTGCCCGTGGAGGCCATTCCGCTCGCACCGGTGCGGCAGACGCCGTGGGTTGCCGAGGGGCTCACGGGGAACACATCGCGCCGCATCGCGATCTTCGCGAACGCGACGCCCTCGATGGATGAAGGGTGGACGCGGTGGGTCTTCGATCAGTACAAGGTGCCGATCACGCGGATCACGGCGCGTGACATCCGCGCAGGCAATCTCGATGCGCGTTTCGACGCGATCATCCTGCCCGATCAGCAGGCGCGGGCGATCGCACGCGGGCCGGCGGGCAACTATCCCGACTCACTGAAGGGCGGCCTGGGCGACGCCGGCGCGAAGGCGCTCGCGGCGTTCGTGGATGCCGGCGGCACGCTGCTGGCCTTCAACGATGCGAGCGATTACGCCATCGAGGCACTCG
>JBBSVF010000374.1:0-2890 GCA_038233745.1 Gemmatimonadales bacterium | reverse complement strand
GCCGGCGAGAGCGAACGCGGCCTTGAGATCGTCGTACACAATTTGTGCGTTGTGCTTGTGGACGTAGACGCCAGGTCGGTACTGACCGTCGGCGAGGAGCGCACGTGCCCACGCACGGGTGTAGTCGCGCATCGCGGGGGGCATGACTTCCATCCGCTCGATATCCAGAAACACGATGGATCTCTTCGGGAAGCCTTCGCGGGTTGTCATGGTGATGGCGTCGCGACCGTCGCTGGCCCCGCGGGCGGCCGTGATGAAATCCGCGTTGCAGCTTGTGCCTGCCTTTTGGAGGGCAGCCAGTCGCGAAGGCGAGAGCAACTGCGGTGTCCGGCCCCAGGTCTGCTGGCCTACGTATACCACAGCCAATCCCCAGCCCATCCGCGTGAGCGTGTCGCGCCGGCCGGCCCAGGAGGCGTCCTTGTGGCAGGGTGAGGGCAGATAATCGCCCACCCATTTGTATGGAGCACCCTTGGCCTGCCGCCAGGCCTGCATCGTCTTGTTCCCGGGATAGGTATGCGTATCGAACCCGAGATTCTTGCCGGATTTTTGTTCGTCCGCCAGCGGAGACGGCTGTCCCGAGACCGCCGAGGCGACCTGGGCCACTGTGGCAGCCACATCAGCAAGCGCCCGCGCGGAATTGGCCGGTTCGGTTGGGTTCTGCCCGCATCCGATGGCCATTCCCATCATGACGGCAAATACCGCCGTCCCCTGCAAGATCGTGCGACTCTGAGAACGCTGCATAGAGGTAAACATATGCAATTCCCGGACGAAGGTCGCATCCGATTGCGTCAAGCGAGCTGATCTATTTCGTGGCTGAGCGTTCTTGCCACGCTCGTCCAGTCGAACCGTGACTGCGCGGTGCGACTCAGCACGTCCTTGTACCGCACCCCCGCAGTGAGCGCCTCCCGCACATTCGTGACGATATCAGCCACGGTATTGAACGGATCGAGCTTCATCGCATTGGCGATATGATCGGGAAACTCGGCCGAAATACCATCGATGCTCGCCTTCATCCCGGCGAAGTATGTGCCCAGTGGAAAGCAGCCAGAGGCAAGGGCCTCGAGAAACACCAATGGCCCCGCTTCCTTCACGATCGACGGGAAGATGCCGGCGTCGCAGCAGGGAAAGAGGTGTTGCAGTTCATGGTGTGTGAGGTAGCCGGTGAAGATCACCCGATCCCTCGTGATGGTTCGCCGCGCGAGTTCGAAATAGCTGTCGAGCTCGCCTTTCGCCTCGAGATCTTCGAAGAATCGCTTGATCTTGCCGAGGGCCTCGTCGCCACCCGCGCCATCGGGATCGCCTTCGAGAAAGCGCCCGCAATCCACGATGCGCTCCACAAGCTCGCGATCGCCGTTCTGCAGCGCCCAGAGAAAGGCTTCCATCGGCTCGCGCAGGGGACCATGACCTACCACGATCAGGCGAATTCCGGGGTCGTCGGCGAGGAGAAGCGGCAGGGCGGCGATGCATCCCTGGAATCCCTTCGCGGAAATGAGACGACCCACATACAGCAGAATGGCGTCGTGCTCCCAGTCCACCTGCTGCAGCTTCTCCTCCACATCTTCATCCGGCGCCTTCGTGTTGTATTCGAGGCCGGACATGGCGTTCCGGAGCGCCTCCGAGTCGCCTGTGCTCTGAACCTTCTCGAGCATCTCACCGAGCTGGGCTGGACGACGCCCGCGGGGCAGATCGTTCAGGGCCACAAAGAGACGTCCCATTTTCTCACGCCGCCGTTCCCGTGGAACGGGTTCGAACTGCGACGTGTGGACGCCGAGTGGAAGCGTTCGGAACTTGGATTCGAGATCAGTGACGGCCGGGAGAATATTGCTCACCCGGGACTGCATCTCCTCGCCATGCACGAAGACCACGCGCGCATCACTGAAGGCGCTGGTGGCCATGGCGTGCATGCGCGGGTCGGGCTTGACGGCATACTCGAGCGCGCTGCCATGCGGCATTACCACAAACGGCACGCCGGTTCTCTCGGCGACGCGCTGCGCGACGACAGACATCAGGACCGCGTGGTTTGCATGCATTCCCGTGATGTGGTGCTCACGAACCACACGCTCGACGACGGCGGTATTCCGTTCGATGTACTGCTCGATAGCCGCGTCGTCCAGATTCACCAGCGGCACCACGTTCGGATACTCCTCGTACTTGTCCCACACGTACACAGGCAGCGTGTCGCCCAGCTGCGGCTTGTGCATGATGCAGCGGCCAGGGTAGGGCACGTCGCGCGAGAAGCGCTTCGTCACCGAGCCATCGAGCTCGTACTGATAGGCCTCCGCAATGCAGTCGTACACATCGGGATGCGGTTCCTGACAGACCAGGTGCACCGTCTGGCCTTCCATGCAGAGCGCTTCGACCACTGAGCGCGTCCACAGATTGCTTCCGGAGCCTTCGAGCAGGTATCCATGCAGTAGACAGATCATGCGGACCTCCAGAGCAAGAACCGCCGCGAAACTACAGGTCCACCAGCCGGCTTTGCCGGACCCGGTGTCCGCGAGGTGATCCATCATCCACGCGATGCGCGCGTCCCATTTCCGTCACGCGGCGCATGATGTCTTCCCGGGACACGGTCGGTTGCGCCGAATAGCCGGGATGCGACTCGTGAATCAATCGCTCGAGTGCCTCCGCATCGCCATCGTGAATCGAGCCCAGCCATTCCATGAGAAACGCAGAGATGTCAGATTCCTCGCGCGCGCGGGCTGCGATCGTGGAGTGGTGCAGCTCCGATGCGGCGGGCGAGTAGGAGACATCGTAGCCCAGCCCGAGCACCTTCTGGAAGATCCACGATGTGCGCTGGATGTGGAAGTCAGACGTTACCACGCGAATGGACATCCAGTCGTTGGGCTCCAGAAACTGCTTCAGCACGAACCAGGCGTTGCCGATGGTG
>JBBSVF010000373.1:0-2906 GCA_038233745.1 Gemmatimonadales bacterium | reverse complement strand
TCGCTGGCCGAGAGCACGCGACCGTTGGGCATCACGGCAATGAACTCGTTGTCGGCAGGCATTACCGCGAGCGGCAGTGGATGCCCACCGCCCGTGCGCATCGACATGAGCACGAGCCGCCGCGCACTGTCGCGCTGCGTGAAGAACAGCCCCTTCCCGCCAGGGCTCATCGCGAGCGCGCGTCCGATATCGTGCGCCACGACGGTGTCACGGTGTTCATCGGTGCTCACGAGATGCAACGTGCTCGGTGTGCCGAGCACGTACGTGGCCAGTGAGGACGGCGTGATCCACGTGTGATATCCCACGGGGCGCTGGCGCGTCAGCACCAGACGCGGATCGCGTCCATTCATCGCGAAGCTCCAGAGGCGCTGCGTGCTGTCACGCTCCACCCGAATCACGCTGAAACGGCGGCCAACGGGCATCACGGTGGCCGAGTACTCGCTCTCCGGCGTGGAGGTGACGCGGCGTGGAGCCATGCCGCCCAGATCCATCGCCCAGATGTCCGTCTGTCCGTCGGCCTGCACGGTGTAGAGCAGTGTGCGGCTGTCCGGTGTGAAGGACGGCTGGTTGTCGTAGCCGGCACGCGATGTAGCGTTGCGTGCCCCGCTGACGATGAGGCTGTCGCCACGCCAACTGAGCGCGGCGACATAGACGTCGGTATCCGGCGACTGCGCGGCGACGGGTGCGGCGAGACACACTGCCGCGGCGATGATCCATGCACGTCTCATTCGAGCTCCAGCAGAAGGGTGCCCTTGTCGACAGGCTGACCGACCACGGCATGGATAGCCTTCACCGTGCCGGGAGCGCTCGCGCGCAACTCGTTCTCCATCTTCATCGCTTCCATCACCACCAGACTGTCACCGGCGCGCACGGTATCACCCACGTTCACCGCGATCCGCACGATCATCCCCGGCATCGGCGCCTTGAGGGGCGCGGGTCCGGTGGCGGCGGCGGAGGCGCCGCTCAGTTCCCGGATCACACGGGTCCGTTCGTCCAGCGCTTCCACCTCGTAGCGGAAACCGTCGAGCCAGAGGGTGTAGCGGCCACGCCCGTCGCCGCGCCGCATCACCACGCGGTGAACGGTATCCCCGATGCGCACCATGCGAACCGGCGTGCCCTCCAGCTCCGACACGGTGGCCGTGGTGTGCAGATCGCCGCAGCGCACTTCGTCCGCGTCGATGTCGACCTCGACGTCCTCGCCATTCACCTGCACCAGGTACTTCATGTCGTCACCCGAACCAGCTCGCACACCGTCTCCACATGTGCCGTTTGCGGAAACATGTCGAAGGCGCGCACGCTCACCAGGCGATAGCTCGGCATGCGCTGGAGATCGCGCGCCAGAGTTGCCGGATCACAGCTCGTGTAAATGATAGCACGCGGCGGTTGACGCACGGCTTCGAGTGCCGTGGTCACCGCCGCGTGCACCCCGAGTCGCGGCGGGTTGAGCAGTACCACGTCGGCGGGCAGCGCTCCGGTGAGATGGTCTTCCACCTTTCCGGCGATGGCGCGGGAGGGCGGCGTGAGGCGCGGCGCGAGAAGCTCCACCGCTTCGCGGTCCCACTCCAGGGCAGTCACGCGGCAGTCGTCACACGCCAGTGCGAGCGCAAGATCACCGGCACCAGCGTACGCATCCACCACAGTGCGCGGAGTGTACGGCGCGACAAGCGCGAGAACGTGCTGGCGAAGTTCGTGCGCCACGCCGTTGTTCACCTGCGCGAAGGCGATGCCCGCGGAATGCGTGGCCTCGCGCTGCGCCACGAGCTGCGGCGCACCGGTCTCGCCCTTCCACCAGATCTCGGTGAGCGCGTCCACCGCCTCCAGCAACTCCGGAGCGTTCCGCCAGTGACGCCCGCCCTGCACCGTGAATGAGTACCCATGATCAAGGCGGCGAACTGCCGCGCGCAATGCCGGAACGCGCGGCAGCAGGGCGAAGTGCTCACGCACCTGCGCCCATGTCTCCAGCACGCCATCGTCGGTGATCGGACATTCGCGCAGATCAAATACGTCGGTCGCGTCGTCGTACGGATGCAGGCCGGCAATCCACCGTGTGCCCTGCCAGCGAAGGTGCAGCGTCAGCTTGTTCCGGTACTTCCACTGCTCCGCGCTCGCTGACACCTCGGGGTTCGCGACGTCACGACGTCCGAGCCTCCGAAGGGCATCGCCCACGATCACAGACTTGTACGCGAGTTGCGCGTCGTAGGCGACATGCTGGAGCTGGCACCCGCCGCACCGATCGGCCGTGTAATGGACGCAGGGTGGAATCACTCGCTCGCTCGACGGTGACACCACCTCGTGAATCACCCCCCGCGCAAATCGTTTCGAGCGCGTCAGGTTCACCGTGAGCCGATCGCCCACCGCGGCCCGCGGCACGAACACCGCCATGCCGTCCACACGGCCCACGCCATCACCGCCCGCGGCGATGCCGTCGATGTCGAGTGTTGTGAGCGGCTCACTCATCGGAGTGACTCCTGCCGTGCCAGCCGCAGCCAGCCACTCTGGTCTGCAGGAGTGGCGGAGTCGCCTCCACCCTGCGGTCGCCGCGGTGCCGAGCGATCCCGCTCGGCGAGCAGTGACGCTGCGATCGCGGCGTGCATCACGCCCTCCGGCGGCGGGCTCACCGATGTGAGCGCGTCGAGATTGCGTTCCAGCCACTGGATCTCGATGTCGCCGCGACGGAACTCCGCGTTCTCCATCATGCGCAGGTGGAAATCGCGCGACGTGTCCACGCCTTCGATCGTGAGTTCCAGCAGTGCGCGATGCATGCGCGCGATCGCGGCGTCGCGGGTTCGCGCCCACACGATGAGCTTGGCCAGCATGGGATCGTAGTACAGCGAGACCGTGCTTCCCTCCTCCACGCCGGAGTCCCAGCGAACGCCTGGTCCACCGGGCACATGTAAATAGCTGAT
>JBBSVF010000372.1:0-2907 GCA_038233745.1 Gemmatimonadales bacterium | reverse complement strand
CGCCGTGACACACGGCGCAATAGACGATGAACTTCTGCTGGCCCAGTGCCAGCCGCTCGGGCGTGATGGCGACCGGCACCGTCCGCACAGGGGAACCGCCGCTCATACCAGTGCCGACGACGCCAGTGTCCGGCACACTCTCTCGCGCGACTGTTCCGAGCGGAGGTGCCTGCATGCTCTGTCCGTTGACGAACACGGCGCTCGTTCCGTAGACGACGTACCGCTGCTGCTCGCGCATGCGCTCGAAGTCGAACCGCTCACGCTCGCGCGACGAGGTGCAGGCGGTCGCGAGCATCGCGACCAGCAGCACTCGATGCGCCCCGGCACGAGCGACGGTCACGGCTGCTTCTCGAGCTGCACGATGCGCAGCGGAGCGAGCGCACGAAGCTCCCGGAGCGTGAGATCGGGCGTACCGCGCCGATCAGACGCGTCCACGGCGAGCCAGTAGCGATCGACCGTAGCGCGTTCGAAACCGGGGATCTCGAACACCGGATGCCAGGGCTGTGGCAACCGCGCCAGTACGAAGAAACCCACAAATGCCGCGAGCGATGCGCACAGGACAGCTCCCTCGAATGTCGCAATGAGGAACGCCGGCACCGCATGCGCGGGACGGCCGCCGATGTCGAGGGGATATTCGTGGACGTTGGCATACCACTGGATCGCATAGCTCGCCATGCCGCCCAGCAGGCCAGCGATGAACACGACGACGGGCAGGCGGCTGCGGGCGCGCGGTAGTCCCGGCGTGAGTGGGATGGGCGAATATGTCTCGAGCCGGGTGTAGCCATGTTCGGAGAACACTCGCACCGCGGTGGCCAGCTCGTCGACCGAGTTGAACTCCGCCATGTATGCACCGGCACTCCACGTGAGATCACGCATCGCGCTCGCCCTGGCGCGACGGTGACGCGGGTCCGGCGCGCAATGCCTTCACCTCGCTGAGCGCGACACTGGGCACGAAGCGCACGAACAGCAGAAAGAGAAAGCCGAAGAAGCCCAGACTGCCGGTGAGGAGTCCCCAGTCGACCCAGGTCGGGACATAGATGTGCCAGCTCGACGTGAGGAAGTCGCGGTTCAGCGACGTGACGACGATGATGAACCGTTCCATCCACATACCGACGAACACACCGACCGACACGAGGAAGAGCGCGACGGTATTCGTCCGCAGTCGGCGCGACCAGAAGAACTGCGGGCTCACGACGTTGAGCAACGTCATGATCCAGTACGCGACGGCGTAGGGTCCAAAAGGGCGTGACACGAGATAAGTGTATCGTTCCGCCGTGTTCGCGCTGTACCACGCCATGAACGTCTCGATGACGTAGCTGTAGGTGAGCATCAGCCCCATCGCCAGCATGAGCTTCGCGATGGCATCGAGGTGCACCTCGGTGATGATGTCATACAGCCGGAAGGCGCGCCGCAGCGGAAGCAGCAGCATGAGCACCGTCGCCAACCCGGAGTAGATCGCCCCGACGACGAAATACGGAGGGAAGATCGTCGAGTGCCATCCCGGGAGCTGCGCGATGCTGAAGTCGAGACTCACGACGCTGTGGACGGAGATGACGAGTGGTGTCGCCAGTCCGGCGAGGAGCACGTAGGCGACGCGATAGCGGTGCCACTGGAAGCCGGAGCCGCGCCAGCCTGCCGCGAACACACCGTATATCAGGCGCTTCACCCGCGTGGGAGCGCGATCGCGCGCGGACGCCAGATCGGGCACCAGTCCCAGATACCAGAAGAGCAGCGAGACGGTGAAGTACGTCGTCACGGCCGCGACGTCCCAGGGCAGTGCGCTCTTGAAGTTCGGCCAGACATTCATCGTGGCCGGATATGGAATCAACCAGTAGAAGAACCACGGGCGTCCGAGATGCAGCACCGGAAACAGCCCGGCATTCACCAACGCGAAGATCGTCATCGCTTCCGCAACGCGGTTGATCGAGCCGCGCCATTTCTGGTTGAGCAGCAGCAGAAATGCGGAGATGAACGTGCCGGCATGCCCTATCCCGATCCACCAGACGAAGTTGGTGATGGCGAAGGCCCACGCCACCGGAATGTTGTTGCCCCAGGTGCCGATGCCGCGCGCCACGGTATAACCAACTGTGCCGAGCAGCAGGAGCGTGCCGAGCGTCGAGAGTGCGAACAGGTACCACTATGTGCGTGACGTGCGCCACAAGGGCGCCAACAGATGATCGGTGAGCTCCGCATCCGAGCGCTCCGCGCTCATGCTCCGCTCTCCAGCGCTGGATTCGGATTCCTGATGCGTGCCAGATATCGAACCCGCGGTGCCGTCCCGAGGTCGCTGAGCACACCATAGAGTCGTGACTCTTCGCGCCGGCGCATCATCTCGGAGTCGCGCTCGCCAAGCGAGCCGAAGACTATCGCATTCGTGGGGCACGCCTGCTGGCACGCCGTCTTCACCTCGGTACCACGCAACGATCGACCGTCCGTCTCGGCGCTGATCTCCGCTTCCCGGATGCGCTGCACGCAGAACGTGCACTTCTCCATCACGCCACGCTCTCGCACCGTGACGTCGGGATTCTTCGCCATCCGCTCCGTCTCGGAAATCTCCGCGTTGTAGTCGAACCAGTTGAAGCGCCGCACCTTGTACGGACAGTTGTTGGAGCAGAAACGCGTGCCCACACACCGGTTGTAGACCATCTCGTTCAGGCCGTCGGCACTGTGCTCGGTGGCGCCGACAGGGCACACGTACTCGCACGGCGCGTTCTCGCAATGCTGGCAGAGCATCGGCTGGGTGACCACCTGTGGATCCTCGGCGCTGCCCTCCAGGTAGCGATCGATCCGCAGCCAGTGCATCTCGCGCGACTTGACGACGTCGTCATGGCCGACCACCGGAATATTGTTCTCCGATTGACACGCTACCACGCAGGCGCTGCAACCAATGCACGTGCCGAGGTCGAT
>JBBSVF010000371.1:0-2926 GCA_038233745.1 Gemmatimonadales bacterium | reverse complement strand
TCGACTCGCGTGATATTCACGAGCGCCACAGCTTCATTCGAGCGGTTCAACCGGATGAGTGCCTCCGCCTTCAGCATGTCGCTCTCCGTTTTCGTCATGAAGTTCCACGGGCCGACGAGACTGTTCTGACGGTAGCTGCGATAGCGAACGAAGTCGTAGAACGAATTCCCCCACGCGTCGCCCGGCGTATCCTCACCGCTGGGACGATTGCGGAAGTACACCGAGGGGAGCACCGCCGCTGCTGCCGGCGAGTTCGCCTGCTGGGTCGCGCGCGTGTTGCCGGACGGGAAGCGCGCATCGGGCGTGGCAATCAGGAACGGGACACGCTGGCTGCGATCGGTGGCGAGCCAGGTCGCGTATCCGCTCGTGGTATCCGCCATCCCGATGATATACGGCGTCATCTGGTGCCAGCCGGTGAAGACCGCAGCCTGATTGAGCCACGACACGCCCCAGCCTTCGTTATTGTTGAGCGCGAGCGTGAAGCTGGACGTGAGGCCCGCGTTCGCGTCGTTCAGGACTTCCGCCCAGTTCACCGCGGCCCGCTCCGCCGGATTGCGGGCGACGCCAGCGCGGAAGCGCGCCTTCATCGAGCGCATGATCCGGATGAACTCGTCAGCGCTCGTCGACGCGTTGGTGGTCCGGAGCCAGTCCATGGGCAGCGGGAATCCATTCGCCCCCGTCGCCGTCTTGGCCGCCGTCGTGATGGCGATTGCCGAATCGAGCTGCTGCAGGGCGACAGTCATCGCCTCGTTGTAGCCCGAGAGCGGCGGAATGTCGCTGCTGCCGAGCGCTGGGGTGGATACCCCAACGGAATCGTATGTGAGCGCGGCCATGCCGTTGTCGACCGCCAGTGAGAAAAAGCCGAACGCGCGAGCGCGGAGATCCTGCGCATCCGAACCCAGGCTACCACCGTTCTTCCGGAGGCGATCCAGTGCTGCGATGCCGTTTGCAACCGTCCGGCCCTTCAGTCCGAGCTGCAGGAAGTCACGGAAATTCTCGTTGGCCGTGGTGTTCCCGCGGCTGTTATCGATGTTCACGCGAGGAATCGCGGCGCGAATGTTCATGCCGAAGTTGGCGACGGAGCCGTAGCTCTCGAGCGAGATCACGTCAGCCGCCGGCATCGTGGCGCCGGTGGTTCCGTGCGTCGCGCTGAGGGCCTGGCTGAAGCTGCCCCTGAGGATCGCCTCGATGCCGTCAGCCGTCGAGAACGCGCGCGCAACGTCCGGCTGATTGGTGTTCTGCACATCGAGCAGGTTGTTGCTGTCGCAGGCGCCGAGCGAACCGATGGCGGCCGCCGCAGCGGAGACCATCCAGATATTTCGAAGTTTCATCAAATGCCCCGAAGGATGTTGATCAGAAGCCGCCGCCTTCGCGGCGACTTCTGACTGGGTGCGTGAGTTGGTCGATTCCGTGATCTGCGTCCGGTGATCAGAAAGCCGTCGAGAGCTGGACCGTGAACGTGCGCAGGTTCGGGAAGGTGAAGTAGTCGATGCCAACCAGCGCGGAATTCCCGAGCTGAGTGCCGCCAGCGCGGCCGACCTCCGGATCGTAACCGCGGTACTTCGTGAAGGTGTGCAGGTTACGCCCGACGAGACCGACCGTCCAGTTACCCTGACCCGCCACTGCGCCCACGTTGTACGAGAGCGACACCTCGCGAAGCTTCACGTAGCTCGCATCCTCGACCGACTGATTGGTGGGGCCAAGCACGTTGTACAGGCCGCCCACACCAGAACTGCCGCCGAGTCCCGGCCCCGCCCGATAGAAGTAGCCGATGGGCTTCGCTTCTTCCACGCCTACGCCGTTCTGATCGACGGTCGCGGTCATGAAGTCGCCGAGCGCCCAGTGATAGCCTTCGTTCCACACACTGCGGCCGAAGGAGCCGTCGAGCAGACCGTATGCGGACAGCTTGCCTAGCGAGAAGTTGGACGACAGGCCCGCATGGTAGTTCGGTGTGGCATTGCCAAGGGGCACCTGCGCTGGCGTGTTGAGCGAATCCTTGAGCTGAATGGGCATGCCGAACACCGTGCGCGTGTTCCACGGTGCGCTCGCTGGATTGAGCGATGCATTCCAGCCATTCTTCGTGATGCCTTCCGAAGGCAGCAGCCCGCCGGTGTAGACAATGAAGCCGTCGGAGTTCCGCTGGAAGTCGCTGCCCGCGCCACCGCACTTCGAAGCAAAGTTGCCGGGAAGCTGCGAGCACTCGGTCACGAACGCGCGACCGTAGATGGTGCCGAGGCGCTCCCCGTTCCGAACAAAGAACATGGACTCGGAGCCCTGCACGCCACCGGTGGTGGTGTACGGCGGCACATCGAGCCGCGTGATCACGGCGCGATTGCGATCATAGATCAGTCGCGTGCTCCACCGCAGGTTCTGCCGGTTGATGAGCGGGACGTCGAGCGATGCTTCGAAGGTCTTGTTCGTGAGCTGACCCGCGTTCTGGTACTGGTTCGGGAATCCCGACGCTGCCGGTGCAGGAACCAACAGGATCTGATCCTCGGCCACCGAACGCGCGTACGTGATGTTCGCGCCGAAGCGGCCGAACAGCTCCAGGTCCGTTCCGACTTCCAGCTCGGAGAGGATTTCCGGACGCAGCTTCGAGTTGCCGAGCGTGACGGGGCTCAGCGCGCCCGTGCTCTGATTGACCGAGAAGGTCTCGTACTGCGCGACATAGCTGGGACGCTGACCGGCCCGTCCGTACGCGGCGCGGAGCTTGGCCAGGCTGAGCGCATTCTGTGCGGGCCACCAGGGCTCGGCCGATGCGATCCAGGCGCCGGCAATACGAGGGAAGGTGGCGTATCGATTCTCCGATCCGAACAGCGAACTACCTTCGCGACGCACCGACAGGTCGAGGATGTAGCGCTCGAGCAACTCGAGATTCAGCCCCGTCCGATACGAAAGCGAGCGGATGTCGCTCGTGCTCGAGAAG
>JBBSVF010000370.1:0-2936 GCA_038233745.1 Gemmatimonadales bacterium | reverse complement strand
TCTGCCAATTGAGCTACGTCAGCAGACGACCAATTACGCGAGAGACACGTAGGATAAGCAGGGCTGGCAGGAGAGTCAACTACCCGTGAACGGTGAGCGGGTCAACCATGATCCGCCCTCTCCCCCCCTGATCAGCGAAGCTTCCAACTGGTGCCCGCAGGGCCATCCTCGATCACCACCCCCCGCCCACCCAGCTCCTCACGGATCCGGTCCGCCTCGGTGAAGTTCCGCTCCTGTCGCGCCACCTGACGCGCCGCGATCCGCTCCCGGACCCAGGCGCCAAGTTCATCGTCCACTCGCTCCAGCTCGGGTACGACGTCCAGCACCGAGTCGATCACGGCAAACGCCTCGCGCGCCGCCAGGACAGCGCCGCGATCCCCGCCCTTGCGGTCGAGCTCGGCATTTCCCGCCCTCACAAAGTCAAAAAGCGCCGCCAGTGCCTCAGGGCCGTTCAGATCGTCGAACAGCGCGGCCTTCGCCCGCTCCACCGCCTCTGCCGCCGCGGCTGCGAGCGCCGGCGTCCCGCCCAGCGCCAGGGTGTGCTCGGCATGCAGACGCGCGTGAAAATCCCCGATGCGCCGTACCGCCTGCTGCGACGCCTCCAGCGCCTCGCCCGAGAGATTGAGCTCCTTGCGGTAGTGCGTATTGAACACGAAATGCCGCAGCGCCGCCGCCGAGAAACGCTCCTCGCGCAGCTCCGCCACCGTGCTCACGTTCCCCACACGCTTGGCCATCTTGGCACCTTCCGTGAGCAGGAAGGCTCCATGGCACCACACGCGCGAGAACTCCCGCCCGGTGGCCGCCTCGCTCTGCGCGATCTCGTCCTCGTGATGCGGGAACACCAGATCGATGCCCCCGCAGTGCAGGTCGAGTGTCTCGCCCAGCAGGTCCATGGCCATGGCCGAGCACTCGAGGTGCCAGCCCGGGCGACCACGTCCCCAGGGAGAATCCCACGCGGCACCGGTGGCCTCGTCCTCCTCCTTCGCCGCTTTCCACAGCGCGAAGTCCTGCGCGTTCTCCTTGCTGTACTCGTCCTGCAGCACACGCGCACCACTCCGCACCTCCCGCGTATCCAGGCGCGACAGCCGCCCATACCCCGGAAACCGGTCGATCGCGAAATACACCGAGCCGTCGTCGGCCTGATACGCTACGCCATTCGCCACGAGCCGCTCCACCAGCGCGATCATCTGCGGTATGAAGTCGGTGGCCTTCGGATAGTCCTCCGCCTTCTCGATGCGCAGATACTCACGATCCCGATGGAAGATCTCGATCACCGGCTCGGTGACTTCCGTAATCGTGCGGCCCTGTTCCCGCGCCCGGCGGATGATCTTGTCGTCGACGTCGGTGAGGTTCATCACCTGATGCACGCGCCAGCCACGCAATGCGAGCACCCGGCGCATGAGATCCTCGAAGAGGAAGGTACGGAAATTCCCGAGATGCGCAGGGTTGTAGACCGTGGGGCCGCAGGTGTACATGCGCACGGTTGCTCCATCGGCGGGCGCGAAGGGCTCCACCTGGCGGGTCATCGTGTTGTACAGGCGGAAGTCGGTCACGTGCGGTGCGGAGCGGGTGAACGGCGGGTGGGGTGAAAGCTAGGCAGCGGGCGGCGTGGGAGCAGTCGCGGGTGGCAGATGCGCGGCGTCAACCGCCCGCTTCACCCGTGCGCGCAGTTCGCGGGCCACCTCGTCGCGGCGAAAAGGATCGACGCGCACCACGACGCGCTGCGTGACGATCGCGGCAGTGAGGCGCTCGATGCCGATGACCCTCGGCGGCTCGAGCTGTGCGTCGGCCCACGCGGGATCGCGCCCCATCTCTTCCGCGGCATCGCGAATGGCGGCCGTCGCGCGATCGGAGTCGGCCCACGGAATATCCACGTCGACGATCACGCGCGCCCAGCGGCGGGTGAGGTTGCTCACCTGCCCGATCTGTCCGTTGGGAATGATATGCAGCGCTCCGCTCGTATCGCGCACGTAGACCAGGCGAAGCGTGATGTTCTCCACGGTCCCCTCCACCGCCCCGATCTTCACGTTGTCGCCGAGCGCGAACTGGTTCTCGAGCTGCAGGAAGAACCCGGTGACGTAGTCGCGCACAAGGCTCTGCGAACCGAACGAGATGGCGAGCCCCACCACGCCGGCACTCGCCAGGAGCGGCCCGATGTTGAAGTCGAGCTGATTGAGGATCATCAGCACACCCACCACCGTCAGGATAGCGCGACAGACGCTGCGAAAGAGCTTGGCGGAGGTGCGGGCGCGCTGTTCCCGCGCGGAGTTCAGGCCGGGCTCACCATCATCGCCCCAGCGCTCGATGCGGCGCGAGATGAACCGCACGATCAGCCAGGCGACCAGCAGCGACACCAGTACCCCACCGAGGTCGATGCCCTTGTCGAGGGCGTACGACACACCACCGCGTTGCCATTCGGCAATCGACTGCGGGCGCGTGACGGTCTGAAGCAGGAGTACGGGCATCTCGCAACCTAGACGATGCCGAGGCGAGGGGTCAACGGACAGACATGTCGTGCGCGGGTGGCTCCGCCACGCGCCGCACCGGGCGCTGCGCCAGCTCGCGCAGCCGTCCATCGCGCAGCAACAGCACGCGATGCACCAGTGGCGCGACCGTTCGCGCATCGCGCGCCACGATGACGAACGCTGCGGGCGCATCGCTGCGCATCGCAGGGCGCACCTCGCCCGACATGTCAGTCAGGCGATCGTCGTCGATGAGTACGACGCGAGCGGGACGACCGTGTTCGTCAAGCGGGAACTCGATCCGGCCTGCATCCGGGCGGCAGTCGCCGGCGAGGCAGGCAATGAGTGTCGACCGGCCCGACGCACGCTGCCCCACGATGGCCACGCGCTCGCCCACGGACAGCTCCAGCGAGCACCCCCGCAGCGCCCACACGCGGGCAGAGCAGCCTTTGACTCCACCCGCATAACTCTTCC
>JBBSVF010000369.1:0-2939 GCA_038233745.1 Gemmatimonadales bacterium | reverse complement strand
GATCGAGTCCGGCCATCTCGAAGTCGACGATGACACCGTGGATCTGGCGTCGATCATGAATGGCATGAGCGACTTCGTGACGCCGCAGCTTCAGGAGCGAGAACTCGCGTTCGAGTGCCAGCTCTGCGATACGGGGGTGCAGGTTCGTGGAGACAACGAGAAAATCCAGCAGGTGCTCATCAACCTGCTCTCCAACGCCCTGAAGTTCACGCCGGAACGGGGTCGCATCACGATGTACTGCTCCGTAAAGCCGGAGACGGTCGAGATCTGCGTGGCGGACAGCGGCCGGGGAATAACGGCCGACAAGCTCGACACGATCTTCGAGCCGTTCATGCAGGTGGATCGCCGCTACAACCGGGCGCAGGAAGGAATCGGCCTTGGCCTCGCGATCAGTCGCGAGCTGGCAAGAGCCATGCAGGGCGACCTTCGTGCCGAAAGCACGACCGGCGAGGGAGCCACGTTCGTCCTCACGCTGCGGAGAGCAGTGGGATGACGCGACGGCCCGTGGTCCTGTTGCATGGCTACTCGGATCGCGGCGACTCCTTTCACCGCTGGCGCGATGTGCTGGTGGGAGCGGGCTTCGACACCCACGACATCCCGATCTGCTCCTATCAGACGCTCACGAACGAACTGACACTCCGGGACGTCGCCGAAGCCTTCGATCACGCGCTCCGCGCGCACGCCGGCCTGAGCGCCGACGAGCCGTTCGACGCCATCGTGCACTCCACCGGCATGCTGGTCATTCGCGACTGGCTCACCCGCTACGATGCCCGTCGTGATCGTCTCCGCCACCTGATCGCGCTGGCGCCCGCGACTTTCGGGTCGCCCATGGCGCACAAGGGGCGAAGCTGGCTCGGCGCGCTGTTCAAGGGCCGTCGCGAACTGGGTCCCGATTTTCTGGAAGCGGGCGATCAGATCCTGGACGCGCTCGAACTAGGCAGCCGCTTCACCTGGGACCTTGCCCATCGCGACCTGCTTGGCAGCGAGGCGATCTATGGTCCCACGCGCAGCACTCCGTTCGTCTTCGTGATGATCGGGAGCGAGGGCTATCACGGCCTGCGAGCGCTCGCAAGTGAACCCGGCTCCGACGGCGTCGTGCGGTGGGCCGGCTGCCCCCTGAACACGCGCAAGATCGTCGTCGACCTCACGCGTGATCCCGCCCGACCCGATGCAGTCGACCGCACCTCGGTGGCCGACTGGAGCAATGCCGACATTCCGATGACGCCACTCGCCGGTCTCGATCACGGCACCATCCTGAGCGCGCCGAGTGAGGAGGCCCAGGCGCTCGTCCTTGCGGCGCTGGATGTGGGAAGTGCGGCCGACTATTCGGCGTGGCAGACCATGGCCGCCGCACGAACGAAGTCGGCGCGCGACGCGATGACGGAGTATCAGCAGTTCGTGATTCGCTGTGTCGATGAGCGAGGCGATCCCGTGCCAGACTACTTCGTGCAGTTGCTCACCCCTGAGGGCGACCGTCTGGAGCCGTTCGATGCCGACGTGCACACCTACGGCGCCGATCCCAGCCTTCGCTGCTTCCACGTGAACCTCTCGGCACTGCCAGAGTCGCGACGTTCAGCGCTGCAGCTCCGGGTGGTCGCGAGTTCGGGCACCGCACTCGTTCGGTATACCGGTGTGGGCGGCGAGCGCGTGAAGGTCGGCGATACGCTGCAGGATGTTGCTGGGCGGTGGGACGCGTGTATCGATATCGCGAGCGTGGTGGATCGCACCGGTGTGCGTTTTTTCTATCCGTTCACCACGACGCTGGTGGAACTGCAGATCAATCGCGACCCCGGCGCGTCGGTACTCACGATTCCACAGTGAAGCAATGCGGTAGAGTGCGCACCTTACGCGAACTCTCAGCTCGTAGCTGACAGCTCCCCGCCTTCGCACAGCACCCAGCACAACAGTCAGACAGCTTACAGCCGAGCGCTGACAGCCGAGCGCTCGCCAGACGCAACGTGATCTCCCCCGTCGCCGTTAGAAGCTGACAGCTGAACACCGAGCGCTGACAGCCGAGAGCTCGCGAGAGACAACGCGATCTCTCCCATCGCCGTTGGAAGCTGACGGCGTGTCGTACGGACGCAATCGCGACGACTGGCAGCACTACGGCACCTACGGCGCGGCGGCCGCGGCACCAGCGGGCGCCGACCCGGACACCACCCCGGACACTTTTTGGCGGACCAGGGTATTACTGCGCAACACTCTACCGGAGCGCACATGTCCAAGTACCCTTTTGCCATCAGCTCTGGACCGGACGCCATTCGGCAGGCCGGAGTCGTGGAAAGCGTCTCGTTCGACGCCGCCGTGACCCTCCTTGGGGAGAAGATCACGGTGCAGGCGGGAGACTCCCTCGAAATCGGAGTCTTCGGCTTTCCCCCCGCCCGCTTTCGCTGCGTAGGCTCGGTGAATGACGGCGTGCCGGTGTGGATGCCCTTTGATCGCATCGCCGCCTGAAACAATCCTGTTCTCTCTTTTCCAGCGCCCGGCCATATGCCGGGCGCTTTTCATGTGCGGGGCATTTTGTCCCAGGAACTTGTCGGCGGAGGCAGCCGGCGAGAGCCCTGAGCTCACCCAGTTCCGTCTGCCTCAGACCGGACCTCACTGATCGTGTGCGCAGGATTGCGCCGCCGCGCAAAACGGCGCTCTGGCACGAATGATTGGAGGCGTACATATTCGCGCTCAGCCCGACTTGCGGATCATCCGTTTGTGACGGTCGGCGGCCCGAACATCATCGATGACACAGATAACGCCTCGCTGGCGACGCATCAGCGCGCCGCGTGCACGCACGACTGACGATTCGTCCAGCTCGCGACTCGTGCTCGCGGCGGTCACGGTGGTACTCACCATGTCGTTCGTGCTGGCACTCACGCTGCTCGTGCGTCGTGCGGAGCAGGCGCTCCAGCGGTCGACGACGCGGACACTCGAGGATTACACCGGAT
>JBBSVF010000368.1:0-2942 GCA_038233745.1 Gemmatimonadales bacterium | reverse complement strand
GGGCCGATGGTCACGCTACTGCTCGCGTCGCCCGAGGCGGAACTCGCCGTGCGCGATGTCCACGGGCTGGCGCGGAGCCTTCGCGAGCCGAATGGCCATGTCGGCCATCTTCTGCACGGTCCACTCGAAGTAGTGCGGCGTAAGCGAGTTGACGTCCATGTCGGGCGCGGGGTTCATGAAGTCGATGGCGTATGGGATGCCGTCGCGCACCGCGAACTCAAGCGAACACATGTCGTAACCGAGCGCGTTCATCAGCGTGAGCGAGTCCTTGACGATGCGGGCGCCGAGTTCGGGGGCGAGGTGCTCGTGCTCCACATGGTATTTGCGCTCCTTGGGATCGTAACGCATGGGGAGCACATCGCGCCGGCCGATGGCGAGGCAGCGGACGAACTGATCCCACTCGATGAACTCCTGCACGATCATGGTGAGCTGGCCGGAGTCGTTGTAATTCGCAATGAGTTCGTCCATGGAGCGGCAGACATACACATCGCGCCAGCCGCCGCCGTGCGCATCCTTGAGGATGCACGGCATGCCGATGTGATCCACGATGCCCTGCCAATCGATGGGATAACGGAGGTTGCGCAGGGATTCGTCGTGGTTGATGCCGGGAACGTACTCCTTGTTGGGCAGCGCGATGGTCTTCGGCGAGGCGACACCGAGTTTCGTCGCGAGACTGGCGTCGAACAGCTTGTCGTCGGCG
Source organism: Gemmatimonadales bacterium (assembly GCA_038233745.1). Classification (GTDB taxonomy): domain Bacteria; phylum Gemmatimonadota; class Gemmatimonadetes; order Gemmatimonadales; family Gemmatimonadaceae; genus AG11. The sequence continues at coordinate 2,242 of JBBSVF010000368.1, read as the reverse complement.
GACCACATGAACGGATTGTTCACGATCGTGGCGCCCTGGAGAGCGGCGTGCTTGAGCCAGGTGCGATAGTAGCCCACCTCGTGCGAGATGCGGTCGACGATGACGGCGTAGTCGCAGGGGTCGTCCATGGAGGTGCCGCCGAGCGAGACGTATTCGGCGATGACGCCTTCGTCGCGGCGGGCGACTTCCTCGATGAAGGCGGGGGGGAAGGACCATTCGCGTCCAACGAGCAGGCCGATCTTGAGCATGTTTGGTCCGGTGGTTCGGGGTTGATGCTTTTGGTTTATTGCGCCAGTTGGGGCGGACCGAGGATTCGCTGCGCTGGCGGGACTCGTTGCTCGCTGCGTACTCTACGCGCTCCCTCCGATGTACCGCGCGAGCATCTGCCTCCAGTACGGCCAATCGTGAGCCCAGCCGTCCCACACCCGATATGCATGCGGGATTCCCTTGGTGGCAAGGCGCCGCGAGAAGTCGTCGCTTCCACCACGCATGGGGTCGGTTTCGCCGATGGCGAAGATGATGTCCTGGCGCCGGATGGCGTCGAGCCGATCGCTTTCCTCGCCCAGGACGAAGTCCGAGGGATTGAGGAAGTAGAGCGTCTCGTTGCTCCAGCCGCCGGTCTGCTCGCGGATGTCGTACAGTCCGCTCAGTCCGAGAATGCGATTCACCTCCCACGGATGGCGCAGGCCGAACGACATGGCGTGATATGCACCGAAGCTGGCGCCGGTGGTGATGCAGAAGTCGCTGCCGCCGGAGCGCCGGGTGAGGGGCAGTACCTCGTTGTGGACGTAGGCGTCGTACTGCGCCTGACGGACAGCGCGATCCTCGGGGCGTTTCCACTTGGCGTACCAGCTGTCGTCGTCGACACTGTCCACGCACCAGAACTGGAACCATCCCTGCTCGATGGGGCTGCCCATCTCGGCGATCATCCCGCGGTCTTCCCACTCGAAGAACCGGCCCATGGACGAGGGAAACACGATGACGCGGGCGCCGGCGTGTCCGACCTGCAGGAGGTCCATGTCGCGTCCGAGCGACGGGCTGTACCAGCGGTGATGGGCGCGATGCATGACGTGTGGTGAGGGTGTCGGGGTTGTGGGATGCCACGCAAGGGGCAGTCCGCACGGTGGCAATCGCTGGCGGGGAAGTCACTTCACCGGAAACAGGAACTGCAGCACGTCGTGCACCCGCGCCCCCCAACTGGTCTCGTTGTGCCCCCCGCCCTCGGCCTCGAAGTACGACAGATCCTCGCCGAGCGTCCAACCCTTCGCCACGAGCGTATCGCGCAGCGCGCGGGCATCCTCGATCACGTTGGGTCCTTCCTCGGTGCCCGCGTCCAGCCAGATGCGGAGCGGCAGCCGCTGGTCCAGCGCTTCCACCTCGCGCAGGATCACGCGATCGTCCCACCACACCGAGGGTGAGAGCACCGCGAGCCGGTTGAAGGCTGTGGGAAAGCGGAGGCCCAGGTGCATGGTGAGCAGTCCGCCCAGCGAGGACCCGCCGATGGCGGTGTTGGCGGCGCTGGGGAGGGTGCGGTAGGTGCGGTCGATGAAGGGCTTGAGCTCGGTCACGAGCATCAATCCGTAGTCGTCGGCATGGCCGCCCCCACCATTGTCCGCGCGCAGGGTGGGCGCGTATTCGTCGATGCGATGCACACCGGTGTTGTAGATCCCCACGACGATGATCGGCGGGATCTCGCCCGCGGTGATCATCGCCTGCGCGGTCTCATCCACCTGCCACTCCTCGCCAAACGAGGTGGCGCGGTCGAACACGTTCTGTCCGTCGTGCATGTAGAGCACCGGATACCGCGTCACATCGTCGTCCTCGTAGCCCGGAGGCAGATAGACGATCACCGTGCGGTCGTGCTCAAGGTGAATGGAGTGGAAACACTCGTGCGTGCGGATGGTGCCGGTGAGCGTGTGTTCGGGCTCGGACATCGGATGGGGCGACGTGCGGGTGCGGGAGGGCGGACGCAGAGTATGTTAGCCGAAGATGCCACACGTCGCGATCATCGGCGCCGGCGCCGCCGGAACCATGGCCGCGATCTTCGCGGCCCGGGGAGGCGCACGCGTCACCCTGCTGGAGCGCACGCGCGACGGAGGACGCAAGATCCTCATCAGCGGGGGCGGGCGCTGCAATGTGCTCCCGATCGACGTCGACGAATCGCGCTACGTCACCGATTCGTCACCGAACACGCTGCGGAAAATGCTGCGGAGCTGGCCGCTGGACGAGCAGGTGCGGTTCT
>JBBSVF010000367.1:0-2965 GCA_038233745.1 Gemmatimonadales bacterium | reverse complement strand
GGCGCCGCGCGCCGCCCCCCCCCGGCCCCCCGGCGCCCACCCAGCCACCCCGCCCCCCCCACCGGCAGGGCGGGGCGCGGCCCCCGGCGGCCCCCCCCACGACAGGGTGGCAGGTGCGGGTCCTTCGCTGCGCTCAGGACGACGGGATGGATACACTTGTGTGCATTCAATGCACTTCTGTGTAATATTCCTCACTGTCTCCCTTCCTCCCCGCCCCATGGCCCTCAATTCCCCCCACGAACGCACCGCACAGAAGCTCCGCACCCGCCACGCGATCGTCACCGCCGCCGCAGAGCTCCTCGGAGAGGCCGAGTCCCCCACCGTTACCCAGATCGCCGCAGCGGCCGAGGTCAGTCGGCGCACGATCTATCTCCACTTCCCCTCCATCGAGCATCTCCTGCTCGAGGCCGCACTCCAGTCCACCACCCAGGAATCGGTCGATGCCGCGCTCGACGACCTGGGCGACGAGCCGGACGTCGAGCATCGCGTAGATGTGCTTACCCGCGCGGTGCAGGAGCTGTTCTTCGCTACCGAGAAGGAAGGCCGGACACTGCTGCGCCTCACGGTGGACGCACCGCGCGAAGGCCCCGCCGATCAACCGGTGCGCGGCGCGCGGCGCATCGAGTGGATTGAGCGTGCAGTGGAACCCCTGCGCTTTCGCCTGGAGCCCACGCAGTTCGAGCGCCTCGTCACCGCGCTGGCGATGGTCGTGGGATGGGAAGCACTCATCGTCGCGCGCGACATCCGCGCCCTGCAGCTCCCTGAAGCCGAGGAGACATCGGCCTGGGCAGCCCGCGCGCTCGTGCGCGCAGCACTCGAGCAGTCATCCATCGCACGCCCTGCTATCCCGCTCCCGCCACGCGCCGCCCGGAACCCAAGCGGGCATCCGCAGGATATCTGAACAGCAACGGCGCCGTCACTGCGAAGGCGCGCACTCGGCCGACGCACACTCCACGCGAATGACCCAACCCACCGAACTCGGGATCGACACCTTCGGCGACGTCACCGTCGACGCATCCGGTACTCCGCTCTCTCTCGCCCAGGTGATCCGCAATGTCGTGAACGAAGCAGTGCTCGCCGACGAATGCGGTGTCGACTTCTTCGGCGTGGGCGAGCATCACCGCGCCGACTTCGCCATCACCACCCCCGAAGTGGTGCTCGCCGCCATCGCGAGCCGCACCTCGCGCATCCGGCTGGGCTCCGCCGTCACGGTGCTGAGCTCCGACGACCCGATCCGCGTGTTCCAGCGCTTCTCCACGGTGGACGCGATCTCCAACGGGCGCGCGGAGATCATTCTCGGGCGCGGGTCGTTCACCGAGTCGTTTCCGCTGTTCGGCGTTCCACAGGACCGTTATGAATACCAGTTCGAGGAGAAGCTCGACCACTTCGCCGCCCGCCTGGACCACAAACGATCTGGGGCGCCCCGCACCGGGTCCGGCGGCGCGGATGCCACTCGTCCCCCACTCCAGAATCAGCGCGTGGTGCCTGCCACCGAATCGGGCCGCCTCACCACCTGGATCGGCGTGGGTGGCAGCCCGGAGTCGGTGGTGCGCGCGGCGCGCTATCGACTGCCGCTCATTCTCGCGATCATCGGCGGCGACCCGCGCCGCTTCGCGCAGTACGTGCAGCTCTACCATCGTGCGCTCGCGCAGCTCGGTGCGCCCACGCTGCCCATCGGCGTCCACTCGCCGGGTTACGTGGCCGACACAGACGATCAGGCGCGCGAAGAGCTCTGGCCCGCGTACCGAGTCATGCGCGATCGCATCGGCGCCGAGCGCGGATGGCCGCCGATGACGCGTGACGAGTTCGAGCACGAGATCACGCGCGGATCGCTGTACGCCGGCTCGCCGGAAACCGTGGCCACGCGGATCGCGGCCACCGTGCGCGCACTTGGCGTCCAGCGCTTCGACATGAAGTACAGCGCGGGAACCCTGCCGCACGATCGTCTCATGCGCTGCATCGAACTCTACGGGCGCACGGTGATTCCGCGGGTGCGGGAGCTGCTGGCCGAGGGCTGAGATCGCGAGCTCTGCAGTACCGGAGCTGTCGGCCTCGCACTTGCCCCGTAGAGTAGGCGCTGGGTCATCACCCTGCAGCCACTCACATCCCACGGGAGCACTACATGCCGAATATCGATCTTGGTCAATACCTGCGCGGCAACAGCACGCGCTATCACGAATGCATCGAGGCGTGCGTCGCATGTCTCGTGGCGTGCGAAATGTGCTCCGACGCCTGCCTCGGCGAGAAGGACATCGCCATGATGGTCACGTGCATCCGGCTGGATCGCGACTGCGCGGACGCGTGCAATGCAGCACTGCGCGCCATGAGCCGCGGCGGCCCGCAGGCGCCGTCGCTGTGTCGTGCGTGCGCCGATGCCTGCGACGCCTGCGCGACGGAGTGCGAGAAGCACGCAGGCATGTCCGAGCACTGCCGAGTGTGCGCCGAAGCCTGCCGGCGCTGTGCAGAGGCCTGCCGCAAGATGGCGGCGTGATGCATCGGGGCGCGGAAGTCAGTTCAGCAGCGCGTTCACTTCGCTGACTTCCGCGTCACTGAGTTCCCAGTCACCAGCCTTCGCATTGGCGCGCACCTGCGAAGGCTTCGTCGCCCCCGCGATCACACTCGCCACAGGACGGTGCGCGAGCAGCCACGCAAAGGCCAGCTCCAGCATCGTGTGACCGCGCGCCTCCGCCCACCCGGAGAGGTGGCCCACCAGCTCCAGATTCTCCTTCGACAACCTGCCCGCATACCTGTCCTCGGCCAGCCGCCCTTCTGTGGGCTTTTCAACCGTATTGTACTTGCCGGTGAGCAGCCCCGACGCGAGCGGAAAGAAGGGAATGAGCGCGATGCCCTGCCGTTCGCATTCCGCGAGCACGCCCTGTTCGGGGTCGCGGTGCACGAGGCTGAACTCATTCTGCACCGCCACGAACCGCGCCCCACCCTGGGCCACGGCCCGCTCAGCCTCCTG
>JBBSVF010000366.1:0-2986 GCA_038233745.1 Gemmatimonadales bacterium | reverse complement strand
GAACACACTGCCTTCGCCCGGCGTGCTGTCGACTTCGATGCGACCGCCATGCTCGGCGACGATGGCATAGCAGATGGACAGCCCCAGGCCCGTGCCACGTCCGGGAGCCTTCGTGGTGAAGAAGGGCTCGAAGATCTTGGGCAGATCAGCGCGACGGATTCCATCACCCTGATCGACGATCTCGGCGATCACCGATTGTGCGTCGTCACCCCATCGTGTTCGCAACTCGACCGTGCCCCGCTCCTGCATCGCGTCCATCGCGTTCAGGAGCAGCGACATGAACACCTGCATCAACTGCTCGAGATTCGCCCGCACGACAGCGCTGAGCGTGCGGTCCAGATCCGTTTGGACCGAGAGTTTCTTGAACCGAGTGTGATGCTTGAGGACGAAGAGGGTGCGATCGATCGCGTCATTCACGTTCACCAGCGACTTCTGGCCGGCGCGTGGGCGGCTGAAGTCGAGCAGTGAATCGACAATGCCCTTGCAGCGCTGCACCTCGCTCTGGATGAGCCGCAAGCCTTCGGTCAGCTCGGCCGGCACCGCTTCGTACTGCAGCTCCATGCCCTCCGCGCAGGCCGCGATGGTGGCGAGCGGATTGTTGATCTCGTGCATCACGCCCGCGGCGAGGGTCCCGATGGCCGCCAGCTTCTCCGCCTGGGAAAAGCGATCCTGTGCCGCGCGCCATTCGGTGATGTCCTCGCCCACGGTGATCACATGCGTCACAGGACCGTCGTCCAGCCGCATGGGAATCTTCGAGAGACGATACGTGCGAAGTTCGCCGGTCGCAGTCGATTCCGTCTGGAAGGTCTGCAGACGCCCCGTGGCGAATACCTCATCGAACTCGCGGCGCAGCACAGTGGCCGGCTGGCGATGCAGGATCTCGAAGATCGTCCGCCCGATGGCTTCCTCGCGCGAGACCCCCTGCATGCCTGTCTCTCGCTTGCTGTTCCAGACGCTGATGCGATAGTCGCGGTCGATGACGTAGAGGCCCACGGGTAGCGAGTCAATGATGCGCTCGGTAACGCGGCGCTCACGATCGATCTGTCGTGTGCGATCGATTACCTCCGTCTCCAGCCGCTGTGCGTACGCAGCCTGCCGCAGCACCGGAGCCAGAATGTCAGCGACCGTGGCGAGAAAGGTGCGCTTCTCCGGAGAGAGCGGCACGGTGGGTGTGAGCACGAGCGCGCCGAGCTGTGTGTGCGCCGCATCGAGGCGCACGACAATCAGGGTGTTGTCCGCCGGGGCACGCGAGTCGAGCTGCGCACGCACGACCGATGCGGTCGGCGCTGGGCCGCCGACCCTGGCCCTGCAGCGAATTTCTCCATCGTCCGACAGCCAGAGAGAGACGCCGGCGGCGGCGACGGTCTCGGAGACACGAGCCAGTACGCCGGGCAGCACCTCCCCTGGGGCGTCGCCGGTGGCCATGGCTGCCGCGATCTGAGCAATCGCTGAGAGCAGGTTCGTGCCTCCGTCCCCTTCTGTTTCACTGCTGCCGAGAAACTCGGGAACCGCGTCGTCGCGGTTCAGAGATGTAGCGCGAGGCATCGTTCTCCTGCTGGATGGCTCGCCTATGATAGGACGAAATGTCCGAGGAGACAAGATGACTGCACAAAAGAAATGCAGGAGGCGTCACGCTGACCGATGACGCCATCAGGCTGCGGCAGATCGCTGACCGATTCGAAGCGCGCTACGCTATCGCGCGAATCTGCTCGAAGAGTTCCGCGTTCGATCGCTTCTGCGACGGATTGGCCTCGACGTGCTCCCATCGGATCACGCCGTCACGGTCGATCAGGAAGTACGCGCGCGTGGCAAAGAACCGTTCCTCCAGCAGCACGCCGTACTGCCGCGCAACTTCGCGCTTGAAATCCGAGAGCATGTTCGATGACAGATCGTGCTTGCTGCGGAATTCCTTCAGCGTGGGCGTGGAGTCCACACTGATGGGCAGCACGACGGTGTCCGCCGAGGCGAACTGATCCCAATCGTCCCGCATGTCGCACATCTCTTCAGTGCACGTGCTGGTGAAGGCCAGTGGAAAGAAGGCCAACAGCACATTCTTTCCGCGCAGCGCGCTCAGCGTGACGTCAGTGCCGTCGGTGCTGGGGAGGGTGAAGTCTGGCGCACTGCTGCCGACGGCGGGGACGGTCTGGGTCATGAATTCACTCCGGACGTGCGGAAGGGGTGTCTGATGCAGCATCGCGCTGCACCAGGATATCGAGTTCTCGGAGGGCCAGGTCGAGACGGAAGTCCGTGCCGACGATCCCCACCCGCAGATGGCTGAGCGTGAGCATGCGCCCATGCTCCAGGTCCTGCGCGTTGTCGAATCGTACGCTCTCACGACCATCGACGAAGGTGACTCCGCCGGCACCACACACTTCGCCCACATGACCGCGGACAACGAGCGCCGTGTCTTCATCGATGCCGAGTCCCAGCAACTGACGGTTGCCCGCGATTACCACGAACAGTCGCTGCAATCGACGCCGGCGCGAGAAATGGGTATCGACGATGGTCTCGTAACCCAACAGGCCGAAGCCCGGACCGATGTACTGTTCCACGAGCTGGCCTTCGTCATCCAGCTCTCCGCCGGCCATCGTCAACGCCGTGAGCGCTGCCGCGCCGGCGCTCGTGCCGCACACCGCCCCCCCGCGCCGGAACAGGCGCTTGAGCGCCGCCTCGGCCATCGTCCCGCTCATTTCCGCGACGAGCTTCACCTGATCGCCGCCGCCGAGGAACACGCCGGCGGATTCGTCGATGCGCGCCGCGAGTTCGCGATCGCAGCGCGTATCCGCGCGACAGACGCGCGGGAAACTGACATCGTGGAAGCCGGTGGTCGCGAAGTCCTGGGTCCACAGCCTCGCCGAGCCTTCGGGGTCTGCCGAGGCGGCGGTGATGCCCACCACCGGCCCTACCCCGCGCACCAGTGTGAGGAAGGCACCAAGTGCGTCGCCCGTGGCGCTGCACGCGCCACCGATGAGCACGAGCGTTCCGT
>JBBSVF010000365.1:0-3008 GCA_038233745.1 Gemmatimonadales bacterium | reverse complement strand
CCATCAGGGACGCGGGGGGGGGGCTGAATCTGGAGGCCAACAGACCGGCGCATCGGCGGCGGGGGCTCACGGCGCCCGCCAGCGACAGCGCCGCAGCTCGAACGATCTTCGATGAGGGATTCTCCACCCGCGAGACAGCCACCGCGCTCTCGGGTCGCGGTGTGGGACTCTCGATCGTCCGTCAGGCGATCGAGGCGCTCGGAGGCACAGTGGACGTGGCGAGCACGCGGGGCGCCGGCACGACGTTCACGCTCGATGTGCCGCTCAGCATCGCGACCATGCGCGTCATCATCGCCGCCATCGGAACCTCGCGAGTGGCGATTCCCAGTGCCTTCGTGATGCGCGCGCTGCGGCTGCGGAAACGGGACATCGTGACGGTGGACGGAACGCCCGCGCTGCTGCAAGGCGGGGCGCCGGTCCTGCTCGCGCATCTCGGCGGCCTGCTGGGCCCGCCCTATGCCGGTAGCAGTGAGGGCGATGTCCACAATGTGATCCTGCTGGAAGCGGGAACCCAGCACCTGGCCACGATCGTTGACGATCTGCTCGATGAGCGGGAGATTGTGCTGCGTCCGCTCGAGCATGTGAATGAGGAGGCGGCCGCGCTCGTGGTGGGGACCGCGCTGTTGGGTACGGGACAGGTGCTGCTGGTGCTCGGAGTGCCAGCGCTCATCACCGATGCGCTCCGCCGCTCCGGATTCAACTCCGCCCTGGCACCGGTGTCCGCCCGCACACGCGAGCAGGTTCGCACACGAATCCTCGTCGCCGACGATTCGATCACCTCGAGGACCCTTGAGCAGAGCGTACTGGAAGGCGCAGGATACGACGTCACGACAGCCGTTGATGGCGCGGAGGCGTGGCGATTGCTGGAACGCGCCGAGTTCGCGCTGGTAGTGAGCGATGTGGAAATGCCAAACCTGGATGGCATCGGCTTGTGCGAGCGCATTCGCGCCACTCCACGTACCAGTGCCCTCCCGGTGATCCTGGTGACGTCGCTCGACGCCCCGGAGCATCGGGCGCGGGGCATGGAGGCGGGCGCTGATGCCTACGTGGCCAAGTCCAGTTTCGATCAGGATGATCTGCTGGACACTGTGCGGATGCTGCTCGGCCGCACGCCCGCGGTGATGTTTTGATCCGCGTACTGGTCGCCGACGATTCCGCCACAGCCCGTGCGCTCCTTGTGGCGATTCTCTCGGAGGAGCCGGGCATCAAGGTGGTGGGCGAGGCCCGCACCGGGCGCGAAGCGGTGAACATGGCGGCCCGGCTGAATCCGGACTTGATCACGATGGACATCCACATGCCGGATCTCGATGGACTCCGGGCGACGCAGGAAGTGATGACGAACGCTCCGAGGCCGATCATCATTGTCTCGTCGGCGGCGCGCCTCGACGATGTGGAACTGTCGCTGGAGGCGACGAGGGCGGGGGCGCTACTCGTGGTGCCGAAGCCGGCTGGCCCAACCGTGAGCGGCGCTGCGGGCGATCAACGGCATCTCGTGAACATGGTGAAGGCCATGGCACACGTGAAGGTGGTGAAGCGGCACACAGCGGGCTCGGCGACCACGACCGCCGCGTCACGCGTCCGCGACGATCAGTCCACAGCCAATCCGGCCTCGCGTACCCGCACGCGAAATGGGCCAGTGCGTCTGATCGCCATCGCGGCTTCCACCGGCGGACCCGCGGCGCTCGAGGCCATTCTGTCGCGGCTGCCCGGAACGCTGTCCGTGCCCGTGCTGGTCGTACAGCATATTGCGCATGGCTTTACTGGCGGACTGGCGCACTGGCTTGGCAACTCCACCAGCCTCCGGGTCAAGGTGGCTGAGCATCAGGAAGCCGCCGTTCCCGGCACCGTGTACGTGGCGGCGGACGATCGCCATCTCGGCGTGCGGCTCGATGCGCAGCATCAACTGCGCCTCGTGACTGATGCGGCTCCACCGCTGGGTTCTTTCCGTCCCTCCGCGTCATACCTGTTTCGATCGGCCGCAGAGGCCGTCGGCGAGCGCGCGATCAACGTGATCCTCACCGGCATGGGAGACGACGGCGTGGAGGGATTGCGAGCCGCTCGCAGGGCTGGCGGCCTCGTGATCGCGCAGGATGAAGCGTCATCGGTGATCTACGGGATGCCTCGGGAAGCGGTGCGAGCGGGCATCGTCGACCGCATCCTTCCGGTTGGCGCGATCGCCGCCGAACTGCTGGAGCTCACGCGATGACCGTGCAACCGCGCGACATCCTGGTGGTGGAAGACAGTGCCACGCAGGCCGCTGTGCTGGCCGACCTGCTCGAGCGGCACGGATACGCCCCCCGCATCGCCCGCACGGCAGAGAAGGCGCTCGAAGCGATCGCGTTCTCGCGCCCCGATCTCGTGCTCAGCGATGTCGTGATGCCCGGGATGGATGGTTACGAGCTCTGTCGCCGCATCAAGGCGTCCGCGGAGAGCGCCGAGGTTCCCGTGGTGCTCCTCACGAGTCTCATCGATCCGCTGGCCATTGTGCGCGGGCTGGCCTCGGGCGCTGATCATTACGTCACGAAACCGTACGAAGCCGAGTGGCTGTTGTCGCGTCTCGAAGCCGTATTCGAACGGCAGAGCGACCGCAGGGTCGAGCGGCCGGCACCCATCACGCTCGAGCTCCTCGGCACACCGTTCACCATCCGCGCCACCAAGGAACAGATCCTGGAGCTCCTCGTCTCGAGCTATTCGGATCTCGTCCGGAGCAGCCAGGCCGTGCGGGAGGCAGAGCGCCGTTCCCGATTCCTTGCGGACGCCGGCGAGCTGTTCTCGTCGTCGCTGCAGCCGGAGAACGTCCTGCGGGATCTGGCCCACCTCGCCGTGCCGCGCATCGCGGATCTCTGCGTCGCCGATATTCTTTCGGAAGACGGAGAGCGGCGCCGCGTCGCGTACGCCGCGTCCATCGCGGACCTCCCGCAGCCACCGGAGACCAGCACGAGCGACGCGCCCCAACGCCGCTCCCCAGCACTCGATCGTGCGCTGGACCTGCGAGTCACGCAGCTCGT
>JBBSVF010000364.1:0-3016 GCA_038233745.1 Gemmatimonadales bacterium | reverse complement strand
TTCGCCATGCAGGGGCTGGGCGCGGGCCCGATCTCGCTCTTCGGCAGCGACGCGCTCAAAGCGAAGTATCTCCCCGCCGTAGCTCGAGGTGAGCATGTTGCCGCCTTCGCCATTTCCGAGCGCGACGCCGGCTCCGATGTGGCCGCGATGCAGACCACCGGGCGTCTGGACGGCGACGCCTGGGTGATCAATGGCGAGAAGACCTGGATCTCCAACGGCGGCATCGCCGATCACTACGTGGTGTTCTGCCGGCTCGATGGCCGCGACGGGGAGTTCGTCGCCCTGGTCGTGGAGTGCGACGATCCCGGACTCTCGGCCAGCGCGCAGATCGAGACCCTCGCGCCGCATCCGCTTGCGACGATCACGTTCAGCAACTGCCGAGTGCCCGGCGACCGCCTTGTCGGCCCGGTGGGCAAAGGGCTTCGCGTGGCGCTCGGCACTCTCGACGTCTTTCGCACCACCGTGGGCGCCGCCGCGCTCGGGTTCGCGCGACGCGCGCAGGACGAGGCGCTCGCGCATGTGAGCGAGCGCCGCATGTTCGGGCAGCGGCTGCGCGACTTCCAGCTCACGCAGGCGAAGCTCGCTGACATGGAGACCGCGATCGACGCGAGTGCGCTGCTGGTATACCGCGCAGCATGGACGCGCGATCAGGGCGCCGAGCGTGTGACGCGAGAGGCCGCAATCGCGAAGAGATTCGCCACCGAGCAGGCGCAGCACGTGATCGACGACGCACTGCAGCTTCTCGGTGGACGCGGCGTGGTGACGGGCAATCCGGTGGAGGCGCTGTACCGGGAGATTCGCGCGCTGCGTATCTACGAGGGTACCTCCGAGGTGCAGCAGCTCATCATCGCCGGTCAGGCGCTGGCCGCGTACGACGCACGCCAGGTGGACCACGGCTGACGTCAGTGAGTTCACCTCGCACGTGGACACCTTTTGCGCGCGCGGACTCCCGCCGCGCGAACTCTGGCCGGTGTTCGACTGGAGCGGGCTGCCGCATCTCGCCCTGCGAGAGCGGCTCAACTGCGCCACAGAGCTGATCGATGGCGAGGTGGCGCGGCGTCGTGCGTCGTCGCCTGCAGTGCGATGGCCAGGCGGCGAGTGGAGTTACGCGGAGCTGCATGAGCGGAGCAATCGCGTGGCCGGTGTACTTCGCGACCAACTCGGCGTCGTCCCGGGAAACCGCGTCCTCCTGCGTGGTGCCAACACTCCGATGCTCGCCGCCTGCTGGCTCGGCGTGCTCAAGGCCGGCGGGGTTGTGGTCTGCACGATGGCGCTGCTGCGGGAGCGGGAAATCGCGTCGATCGCGGAGAAGGCCGAGGTGTCGCTGGCGCTGTGTGACGAGCGGGTGGCGGAGGATTGTGAGGCCGCGTTCGCCGCACGCGAGGGATCACGCGTCGTCACCTGGGACAATGGCGACGCCGGCGAGCTCGAACGCTTGATGTCTCAAGCATCGCCAGCATTCACGTCGGTGGAGACCGCCGCCGAGGACATCGCGCTGATCGCCTTCACGTCGGGGACCACGGGGCAGGGCAAGGGAACGATGCACTCGCACCGCGACGTAATCGCCATCGCGGACTGCTTCCCGTCGCACGTGCTGCGCGCCACCGAGGATGATCTCTTCTGCGGATCCCCTCCACTCGCCTTCACCTATGCACTCGGCGGCCTCCTCATCTTTCCATTGCGGGTCGGGGCATGCACTCTGCTGCTGGAGAAGGCGTCGCCCCCACAGCTGGTGAAGGCGATCGCCGAGTATCGGCCCACCATCTGCTTCACGGCGCCCACCGCGTACCGCGCCATGCTCGGCATGCTCCACGAGCACGACGTGAGCAGCCTGCGTCGCTGCGTATCAGCCGGTGAAACGCTGCCGCCCGGCGTGTTCGACGCGTGGCGCGAGGCCACCGGACTCACCATCATCGACGGCATCGGCGCCACCGAGATGCTGCACATCTTCATCAGCGCCAGCGATGACGAAGCGCGCGCCGGTTCCACGGGTCGTGTGGTGGCCGGCTACAGTGCACAGATCGTGGATGTGCACGGGACTCCAGTGCCCGACGGCACCGCGGGCCGGCTCGCGGTGCGCGGGCCCACCGGCTGCCGCTATCTCATGAACGAAGTCCGTCAGCGCGACTATGTGCAGAACGGCTGGAACCTCACTGGCGACTCGTACGTGCGCGACAACGACGGCTACTTCTGGTATCAGGCCCGCACCGACGACATCATCGTGTCGTCCGGGTACAACATCGCCGGTCCCGAGGTAGAGAATGTCCTCCTCGAGCATGCAGCCGTGGCCGAATGTGCGGTGATTGGAGTGCCCGATACCGAGCGTGGGCAGCTCGTGAAAGCCGTGATCGTATTGCGCGAGGGACACGTGCCCGGGGACCTGCTCGTGAAGGAGCTTCAGGATTTCGTGAAGGCTCGCATCGCACCCTACAAGTATCCACGCGCCGTGCAGTTCATGACTGCCCTGCCGCGCACTGCCACAGGCAAGCTGCAGCGATTCCGGCTGCGCGAGGAGACATCGTGAGCGCCACCGCACTGCTGCCCGAGGGCTGGCTCGCTCCAGTTGGCTACGCCAACGGGCATGTGACAGAGGGCCCTGGCCGGCTCGTCGTGCTCGCCGGCCAGATCGGGTGGAACCCCGCAATTGGCGCGGTGGAGACTGACGACTTCGCTGCGCAGGTCGGCGTCGCCCTGGCGAATATCGCGGCGCTGCTGAGGGCCGCCGGTGCCGACGCCAGTCACCTTGTGCGGCTCACGTGGTTCATCACCGATCGCGACGCGTATCTCGCGGCGCGCCGGAAGATCGGTGCGCTGTATCGCGACGCGCTCGGGCGACATTACCCCCCGATGTCCGTGGTCGTCGTGAGTGCGCTGATCGAGGCGCGCGCGAAAGTGGAAATCGAGGCCACCGCGTGGGTGCCCGAGTGACCGGGCGCGTTCGCGCCGAGCGGCATGGGCATGTCGCCATCGTCACCATCGATCATCCAGAGAAGCACAATGCCCTCAGCGAGCAGAT
>JBBSVF010000363.1:0-3020 GCA_038233745.1 Gemmatimonadales bacterium | reverse complement strand
CCGTGCAGAAGATGGCCGACATGGCCATTCGGCTCGCGAAGGCTCCGCGCCAGCCCGTGGACATCGCGCACGGCGAGTTCCGCCTCGGGCGACGCGAGCAGTAGCGTGACCATCGGCCCCGGCGCGGCCATCCAGGCTTACCACGACCTGCTCGACGACGCACTCGCGCAGGACTCGGGCGCCCAGCTGAACGAGCAACTCCGCTCGCGCGGCCTGTTCTTCGGGCCGCGGCCGCTCTGCAACGTGCTGCGTCCCCGCTTCTTCACCCACGCACAGTGGGCGATGCTGGCGTCGCGCAGCGCACGCGTGCTTTCGGCATTCGGCAAGGCGCATCGCGCAGCGCTCGCGACTCCCGCCGTTATGCAGCAGTTCCGCCTCACGGACTGGGAGCACTCCCTGGTGCACGTGGATCCCGGATTCAGCGAGCCAAGTCCCACCTCGCGTCTCGACGCCTTCTTCGTGGGCGACGATACCGTCCGCTTCACGGAGTACAACGCCGAGACACCAGCCGGCGGCGGCTACAACGACGCACTCACCGAGCTGTTCTTCGCCCTCCCGGTCATGCGTCGCTTCATGAGCGAGTGGGACGTGCGCCCCATGCCCGCTCGCCACTCGGTGCTCCAGGCGCTCCTCGGCTGCTGGGAGCAGTTCTCCGGCGGGCGCAGCATTCCGCGCATCGCCATCGTCGACTGGGACGACGTGCCCACGCAGAGCGAGTTCCGCCTGTTCCGCGATTACTTCGCGCGGCAGGGCTATCCGTGCGAGATCGTGGCGCCCGCATCGCTCGAATATGCGAATGGTGAACTCCGTTCGCCGGCCGGCCGCGTCGACGTGATCTACAAGCGCGTACTCCTGCACGAGCTCGTGGAGCGCGGCGGCATCGATCATCCAATCCTTCGCGCGGTGAAGGATCACGCGGTGTGCATGGTGAATCCGCCAGCGTGCAAGATTCTACACAAGAAGGCCAGCCTCGCCGTGCTGAGCGATGAACGCAACGCGTCGCTGTTCAGCGCCGAGGAGCAGCGTGAGATCGACGCGTGCATTCCGTGGACGCGCGTGGTGGAGGAGCGACGCACAGTGCGCGACGGCGCCGACGTCGACCTGCTGGACTACACCGCCGCCCACCGCGACCAGCTCGTGCTCAAGCCCAACGACGATTACGGCGGCAAGGGTATCGTGCTTGGATGGGAGGTGACTGACGACGCATGGAGCGCCGCCATCGGGACAGCACTCGCGGAGCCGTACATCGTGCAGCAGCGCATCCCGCTGCCCAGCGAGAGCTATCCGAGTCTCGACGGGACACGCCTCGTCCTCGCAGATCGGCTGGTGGATACCGCGCCGTACGTGGGCGCTCACGGTCATCTGGACGGCTGTCTCTCGCGCCTTGGCACCGCGTCGCTACTCAATGTCACCGCCGGCACCGGCACCCAGACGCCCTCATTTCTCGTGGAGCCCCGATGAAAGCACCCTCACTCACGATCGGCATCGAGGAGGAGTACCAGATCATCGATCCCGCCACCTGCGAGCTCAAGTCCTATATCACGGAGATCCTCAAGGGCGATCGGCTGATTCTGGACGAGATCAAGCCGGAGCTGCATCAGAGCATGGTGGAAATCGGTAGCAAGGTCTGCCGCACACCCGCCGAGTTGCGCGCGGAGGTTGTGCGATTGCGCGGCATGGTGATGGACCTGGCGGGCGAGAGCGGGCTCGTGATCGCCGCCGCGGGCACGCATCCCTTCAGTTGCTGGACCAAGCAGGAAATCACGCCACTCGAACGGTACATGGGGGTGAAGCAGGATCTCGCGGACCTCGCGCAGCAACTGCTCATCTTCGGCACGCACATCCACGTGGGCATCGAGGATCGTGAGTTCCTCATGGACGTGATGAATGTGAGCCGCTATCTGCTCCCCCATGTGCTGGCGCTGAGTACGAGTTCGCCCTTCTGGCAAGGGCGGCGGACGGGACTCAAGTCGTACCGATCGATCGTGTTCCGCAACTTCCCGCGCACCGGCATTCCCCCCATCCTCCGCACCTACGGCGAGTATCAGGAGCTGCTCGACTCGCTCGTGGTGACTGGCAGCGTGCCGAATGCGAGCAAGATCTGGTGGGATGTGCGCCCGCACCATCTGTATCCCACGCTGGAGTTCCGCGTGTGCGACGTGTGCACCCGCGTGGACGAGGCCGTCAGCATCGCGGCGATCCTGCAGGCCATCGTTGCCAAGTTGTGGAAGCTCCGGCGCGACAATCTCACCTTCCGCGTGTATCCCACCGCCATGATCGAGGAGAACAAGTGGCGAGCGGTGCGCTTCGGGCTCAGCGGTAACCTGATCGACTTCGGCAAGCAGAAGGAGATGCCAGCGCGCGAGCTGATCAGCGAAATTCTCCACTGGTTCGTGGACGACGTGGTGGACGAGCTCGGAAGTCGTAAAGAGGTGGAGTACGCCTTCGAGATCATGCGCACGGGTACCAGTGCCGACCGCCAGCTCGCGGTGCACGATCGCACGGGAAGTCTGGAAGACGTCGTGCGCAACATCGTCTCCGAGACCGCGGAGGGCGTTCGGCCAGAGATCGCCGAGCGCTTCGCGGCGATGATTCGCCCCTGAACGCCCCGCGCGGATTCACGATTCACATTCATTAGGTTTCATCGCATGCCTTCGCGTCGCCCTGTCATTGGTATTCCCACACAGACCCTCCAGAGTCTCGGCGGAGTCTCCGCGGAGATTCCGCCGTCGTGGGTGATGAGCCAGCGCTACATCCAGACCCTAGTGAACGCGGGTGCGATTCCCTGGATGATTCCCCTGGTGGACGAGTCGACGCTACGCGGCGTGTTCGAAGGGCTCGACGGAGTGTTTCTGCCGGGCGGCGCAGACATCGACCCAGCGTCGTACGGAAAGGATTCGCACCGCCTCTGCGACCGGACCGATCCCGAGCGTGATCGCGTTGAGCTCTCGCTCGCCCGGTGGGCCATGGCGGAGGGCACGCCGGTGCTCGGCGTGTGTCGCGGCATGCAGCTCATCAAT
>JBBSVF010000362.1:0-3050 GCA_038233745.1 Gemmatimonadales bacterium | reverse complement strand
TGCACCTTCCTCGTGATCTCGTCACCGCCCAGTCGCGGCGATCGTCGCGAGGCCCGCAGCGACGCGCCCCAATAGCGATATTCCCCCTCGTGCCGTCACTCCCACAGCTCGACGCCGTCCGATATCTGCAGCCGCTCCGCGAAGGGGGATCCCTTCCAGCGGTAGTTGACACCGCCACCGACGGCCTGTGGGTGGTGAAGTTCCGGGGAGCGGGCCAGGGTGCCAAGGTACTGATCAGCGAGCTGATCGTGGGCGGCATTGCACGCGCGCTGGGACTGCCCGTCCCCGACCTGGGGCTCGTGACCGTCTCGGAGCGCTTCGGACGCAGCGAGCCGGACTCCGAAATTCAGGAGCTGCTGCGCCGCAGCCATGGCGTGAATGTGGGGCTGCGCTTCCTGGAAGGAGCCTTCAACTTCGAGGCGGCGGCGGCGGGTGACCTCATCAGTCCGGAGCTGGCCGCGCTCATCGTCTGGCTGGATGCCTTCACAACGAACCCCGATCGCACGGCCCGTAATCCGAATCTGCTGATCTGGAATCGTGCGCCGTGGCTCATCGACCATGGGGCCGCGCTCTACGCGCATCACGACTGGGCGTCGGTCGACGCGGAGCGCACGCGTCGCCCCTTCGCGCTGGTTCGCTCACACGTGCTGCTGCGCACCGCTGGCGACCTGCGCGCCGCCGACGCTCACGCGGCCACGCACCTGAACGCGGATGTGCTCGAGGAGATTGTGGCCACCGTGCCGGACGAACTGCTCATGGATACCGCTGCCGGCACGGGTGACTTTCCCTCCGCCGCCGCGGCGCGTGCGCGCTACACCCAGTATCTCGCCGAACGCTTCGAGCACCGCGCCGCGTTCGTGGCCGACGCCGAGACGGTGAAGGCGCAGGTGATGTCCGAGCCGCCGCAGCAGCTCAAGGCGCGACGATGACGACGTCTGCACTGGTGGATTATGACTTCGCCGTGCTCCGTGCAGTCCCGCGCGTGCAGGTGGGCACCTTCGTGAACGTCGGCGTGCTCGTGCATGCGCGCACCGCCGAGTATCTGGTGCTGCGCGCCATCACGGACGAGGCGGAGTTGAGTGATCGAGTGCACGGAGCCGACGCGGGAATGCTCGCGCGCTACCTCCGGGCCTGTATCGCCATCTGTGCCGGCGACGGGAGTGCTGGCCCGGTGGCGCTGGCTCCGAGCTCCGAACGCTTCCACTGGCTTACCGCCCCGCGCTCCGACATGCTCCAGGCTTCGGCCGTCCATGAAGGGATCTGCGCCGATCCGGCCGCCATCGCCGATGAACTGTTCGCCAGCTACGTGCTGAATGGCTAACCTTCTCCTGCAGGCCACGACCCGTTTCCCGGAGGACGCACGATGAACGAAGCACAGATGAAAGCACTGCTGCGCAAGACGCAGGCAGCCGCGGCGGCCAAACCGAAGAAGAATCGTCTGTACGACGACACGCTCGACGCCACGCGCCCGAAGCATACGCAGGCGGAAGAGGAGGCGGCGTCCGATGCGGCGGATCTCTTCCAGCAGATGAAGAAGCGCGAGTTCTAGCGTTGCACGCGTCACAGGACGGCACCGTCGAGGAGATCGAGGGCGCGGGAGGACTGGCGATGCTGCACCTTCGGGCAGCGGACGGTGCCACCGCAGCCGTGTCACTGTTCGGCGCGCACGTCACTTCGTGGCGCCCCATTCCCGGCGGCGATGAGCGCCTCTTCCTCTCCGAACGCAGTGCGCTGGATGGCACGCGCCCTATCCGGGGCGGCGTGCCGGTGATTTTCCCGCAGTTCAACGTGCGCGGTCCGCTGCCGAAACACGGATTCGCCCGAACGAGCATGTGGACACGCGAGGCCACCGAGTGCCACCCGTACGGCGATGTGTCCGCGTCGCTCCTGCTGCTGTCCGATGCGGCGACACTCGCCCTCTGGCCCCACGCCTTCATCGCGCGTCTCACGGTGCGCGTCGGCGGCCCTCGGCTCGTGATCTCGCTTGCGGTGGAGAACGTGGGAAGCACCCCTCTCGAGTTCACCGCAGCGCTGCACAGCTATTTCCGCGTGCACGACACTGCGACCACGGAACTCGTGGGGCTGCATGGAGCGCGCTTCGAGGAGTCGGGCGACAGGGCTTCGCTCCTGTTCGACGAACATGAAGTAGTGCGCCTGGACCGCGCGATCGATCGCGTCTACCTGCAGGCGCCGGATCGCGTGACATTGCGCGAGCCCGATCGCCAGCTCGACATCGACGGAGAAGGGTTCCCTGACATCGTCGTCTGGAATCCGGGCGTCGAGGGCACGGCGTCACTGCCGGACATGGCCGCGGACGAGGAACGCGAGATGGTGTGCGTGGAAGCAGCGGCGGTCGCCGAGCCCATCGTGCTGAATCCCGGCCGGCGCTGGGAAGGCTCACAGACCTGCACGGTGATGGTGCGATGATGTCGGACGACGCGAGTGCCAAACCGGGAGACGCGGATCTCGTTCGCGGCGCGACGAATCCGCTGGACGGCCTCACCGCCCAACTCGGTGAGCTGGAGGCATTTGTGGCGCGTGCCGAGGAGGATGGCGAGGCCATTCCGGAGGAGGCGGTGGAGATGATGGTGCGGCTGCGCGAGATCGTGGCTGCGCTGCAGGGGCTTACGGCGACCATGGCGGACGACAGCGCGCCTCCGGGCACGCCGTCGTGATGGCGTCGCAGCGCGCTGGCGTCGCTCCGCCGTCGGTGTCCTTGTACATCATTGCGGCGATCTTCGTGGTGGGCGGCGTGATGCACTTCGTTCGGCCGGCGCTCTACCTGAGCATTGTGCCGCCGTGGCTTCCGGCGCCGATGGCGCTGGTACTCATCAGTGGTGCGTTCGAGCTGCTCGGTGGCGTGGGTGTGCTGGTCCCCGCCACGCGCGTGGCAGCCGCCTGGGGGCTGCTGGCGCTGCTGGTGGCGGTGTTTCCCGCCAACGTACAGATGCTGCTCGACGCACGACGTCATCCCGTGTCGCCCCTGTGGGAGGCGGCGCTCTGGGCGCGACTTCCGCTGCAGCCGCTGCTGATGTGGTGGATCTGGCGCG
>JBBSVF010000361.1:0-3061 GCA_038233745.1 Gemmatimonadales bacterium | reverse complement strand
GTGGGCAGTGGAGGAGCGCGAGACCGGGGAGTTCATTGGGCGCATCGGATGCTTCGAGCCGGAGGGATGGCCGGTGTTCGAGATCGCGTACACGCTGCGGCAGGCGTCGTGGGGACGCGGGTATGCGCGCGAGGGTGCGGCTGCGTCGCTGGAGTTTGCCCGCGGTGTGCTTGGGCGGCGTGAGATCGGGAGTCTGATCAGGCCCGCGAATGCCGGCTCCATCAGGGTGGCGCGATCGCTTGGCGCGGTGAAGGCGGAGGAGATCGAGTTTTTTGGCGGGCCGGCGGTTGTGTACCGGTATGGCGAGGGCGAGCTGGCAGACGTCAGCCCTCGCTCCACGCGTCGATGACTCTAGTCTCGCGGCCGGTAGCTCCCCGTGACGACGTCCGGGGGAAGCAATGCCAATCCAAAAATGCACTTCCGCCTGCGTCATCGGCGTGGGGAACAACCCGGCCATCAGCCGATTGCCCACCACGTCGGTCGTGGGCCGCGAGCGAGGGCCCGATTCCCGCGCGGTCGCCCGCCCCGACATATACTGCATCCACTGTGCGCGTCGGACGCGCCTCCATACAGTGCCTTCCCTCCGACTGAGCGAGTTCCGATGGCATCACGTCGAAACACGCCCGCCCTCGTGATCCTGTTTGCGCTCCTGTGCGCGTTCGTGATCATTCCGATGTCCACCGGGTTCTTCATCGACTACTGGTGGTTTCGCGAGATCGGGTTCGAGATCCTGTTTACCCGCACGCTCTCCACGCGCCTGCTGTTGTTCGCCGGCGTCGCCCTGGTGAGCGGCGGCCTGGTGCACCTCAATCTCGCGCTCGCCCAGCGGGGGGTGGTGCCGCACACGATGCACTTGCAGCTCGGGACGCAGAATCGGCACGTGGACCTCACGGCGGGTGTGCGCAACTTCACACGGCCGGCGAGCATCGGCGGGGGCATTCTCTTCGGCCTCGGTGCAAACGCACTGTGGGACGTGGTGCTTCAGGCACTGAACGCGACGCCGTTCGGAGTGACCGACCCAATTTTTTCCCGTGACATCGGTTTTTACGTCTTCACGCTGCCCGCCATCTCGGCACTCCTGAGCGTGCTCACGTTCCTCACGACGATCATCCTCCTCATGGCTGGCGCCGTGTACTTCCTGCGCGGCGACATCGTTCTGGCGCCGCGGCGCCTGCGGATCGAGCCAACGGCAGGGATTCATCTGGCGATCCTGCTGGCGCTGCTGTTCGTGTGCATCGCGATCGAGTTGTGGTTCGTGGACACGGCGAACCTGCTGTACTCCACGACGGGGCCGCTGGTGGGGGCGAGCTATACGGACCTGCATGCCACGTTGCCGGCCCTGCGCGTGAGTGCGGTCGTCGCCCTCGCAGCGGCAGGGGCGGTGCTGCTGGGCGGAGTGCGGCGTGAGCTTGGCCGCTATGCCACGATTGCAGTTGTTGCGTATGCCGTCGTCGCCTTCGTGGGCCGCAGTGTGCTTCCGGCCGCCATGCAGAAGTTTGTGGTCGCGCCCACGGAACTCACGCGTGAGGAACCCTTCCTCGGGCATCACATCGTCGCCACGCGTCATGCCTGGGGCATCGACAGCGTGGAGGTGCGCGACATTGCCGGCGAGTCGCCCTTGTCGCTCGCGAGCATTCGCGCCAACGGACCCACGGTGGACAACGTGCGACTGTGGGATCGCGAGCCCCTGCTCCGCACCTTCAGCCAGCTCCAGGAGATCCGGACCTACTATGACTTCGTGTCGGTGGACGACGACCGGTACTGGATCGACGGTCGCTACCGGCAGGTGTTGCTCGCGCCGCGCGAGCTGAATCCGGCGTCACTCCCCACGCGCACGTTCATCAACGAGCACCTCACCTTCACGCATGGCATGGGTGTCACGCTCAGCCCCGTGAACCAGGTGACGGCCGAGGGGCTGCCGGTGCTGTTCGTGAAGGACCTTCCCCCGTCTGCTACGGGAGACCTTCGCGTCACTCGACCGCAGATCTACTACGGAGAACTCGCGAACAGCTACGTGGTCACCAACACGCGGCAGAAGGAGTTCGACTATCCCGCTGGCGACAGCAACATTTACCGCACCTACGACGGCCGCGGTGGCGTGCAGGTGGGCGGAGCGTTTCGGCGCGGCCTGCTTGCCGCACACTTCGGCTCGATGAAGCTCCTCCTGTCGGGCGACATCACGTCGGAAAGCCGCATACTGTACCGGCGCAACATCGTGGAGCGCGTGCAGAATGCATTTCCATTCCTGGCGCTCGACCGCGACCCGTACATGGTGGTGGCAAAGGACGGTTCACTGCAATGGATACAGGATGCATACACGGTTACCTCGCGGTACCCGTATTCCTATCGCGCGCCGGACGGGACGTCGTACATCCGCAATAGCGTGAAGATCGTGATCGACGCCTACCACGGCACGATGACGCCCTACATCGCGACGCCAAACGATCCCATCATCCGCACGTGGGCAAGGATCTACCCCGGCGTATTCGTGCCGATGGACAGCATGCCCGCGGACCTGCGCGCGCACATCCGCTATCCGGACGACCTCTATCGCGCCCAGACGGCGCGGTATGTCACGTATCACATGAACACGCCCGCCACCTTCTACAACCGCGAGGACGAGTGGCAGATCCCCGTGGTGACGAATGCGAAGGAAGCTGTTCCGTTCATGCGCCACATCGTCATGCGCCTTCCCGACGAGAAGGCGGCGGAGTTCATCTACATGGCGCCCTTCACGCCGAGGGGAAAGGACAATCTGGCCGCATGGATGGTGGCGCGGAACGACGGCGAGAACTACGGGAAGTTGCGCGTCTATCGCTTCCCGCGGCAGAGCCTCGTGTTCGGCCCGCGCCAGATCGAGAACCGCATCAACCAGGATACCGAGATTTCGAGGCAAGTGTCGCTGTGGGACCAGCGTGGCTCGGAAGTGATCCGCGGTGACCTGCTCGTCATTCCGATCGAGGAGGCGCTGCTCTACGTGCAGCCGATGTACCTGCAGGCGGAAGGCGGACAGATTCCCGAACTCAAGCGCGTGGTGGTGGCGTACCAGAATCAGGTGATC